>NZ_JANKBY010000338.1:0-3699 GCF_024621905.1 Terrisporobacter muris | reverse complement strand
TCTATCAAACTTAAAATTAAAACTTAAAAATATAAGACTAAATAATAAATTAATAAAATTAATATTAGCCATAGCAATGACACCATTTTTTATGGAGATAGCAGCAGGTTCTATACATTTAGTTACAAATAAGATATTAAAAATTTATGGTGGAGATTTATCCATAGGCGCAATGACAACAGTTACATCAATATCATTAATGTTTTTAATGCCTATATTTGGTCTAAGCCAAGGTATGCAAACAATTATTGCTTATAATTATGGAGCAAAGCAACGAAAGAGAGCTAGACAAACTTTGTTTCTGGGAATTTTATATGGAACAATAATTTTAACCATAGGATTTATTCTAATTAAGTTATTCCCAGAAGTTTTTGTAGGTATATTTACTAAGGATGAAACTTTAATGGTGATGGCTTTTGAGGGGATAAGCATAAATTTAATAACTCTACTTATTGTAGGAGTGTCAGCACTTGGATCAGTTTATTTCCAATCAGTAGGAGAAGCTAAGAAGTCAATATTCTTAAGTTTATTAAGATAAGTGATTATTTTAATACCAGTAATAATTATAATTCCGAAGGTTTATGGATTAAAAGGTGGATGGACATCTCAGCCAATAGCAGATTTCCTTGCCATGTTTATAGTTGGGTTATTTTTATATAAAGAATTTAAAAAAGATAAAATGAATTCAGAAGAATTATATGCATAGAAAAAAGACAAAGTTAATAATTTTAACTTTGTCTTTTATATTGAAGGAACTTATAATTTATCTGGTTTGTGGGGAAATTATAAATTCCAACATTGTGACTTGAGCAACGGGCGAAGCCGTTGGCGACATAAAGTGTAGCGCCCACGCAGTGGCTTAAAATGTTTCGCCGACACGTCGCTCAAGCGAAGCGAATTTTTATGTACTAATAAATTATATTAAGGTTATGTAAAATTAAATACTTTAATTATATAATATTAAACGTATATCTTACTTTTCTTGGCAAATCTAATATATATTCTACTGAGCCATCAGGAAAAGTATTCTTTTCATATTTTGGTATATTTCCACCAATCCATTCTGAAATAGTTTTTTCAATATTGTCAGTTTTCACTTCGCAGAAAAAATTATCATCAAAAACATATATGCCAGCACAAGGATTATAGATTTCTCTAGAAACTTCGTATTCTATCAAAAATTTACCCCCCTTTATTAATAATAGAAATTTTTATAGTTATTACTTAATTCGACAAAATCAAGAAGTGTCCTTTTATAAAGTGATAAATTATAATAATAAGTTTAATATGATATAATGAGTATCAGAAAAATTTTTATGGAGGGCTATATGAATTTTATTGCCATAGATTTTGAAACAGCAAATGAAAAAAGAGCTTCTGCATGTTCTTTAGGTATTACTGTTGTAAAAAATAACAAAATAATAGAAGAAAAATACTGGCTAATTAAGCCAAGGCCATTTAGGTTTGAATCAAGAAATATAATTATTCATGGAATTAGAGAAGAAGATGTAATTAATGAAAAAGAATTTGATGAGTTATGGGAAGAAATAAAACCTTACTTAGAAAATAATTTGGTCATAGCCCATAATGCATCTTTTGACTTTTCTGTGCTTAGAAATACACTAGATCTTTATAATTTAGAGTATCCCAAATTAGATTATGCATGTACCTTAGTAGCCTCGAAATTATTTTATAAATATTTAAATAATCATAAGTTAAATACCGTTAATAGACATTTAGGATATAAATTTAATCACCATCATGCCAGTGCAGATGCTACTGCTGCAGCTAATATTTTTATAAATATTTCTGAAGAATTAAAATTGAATAGTATGGAAGATATAGCTGATATTGTAGGATTTAAGCTGGGATATATAGCTGACAATACTTATTCACCATGTAAAAAAATAAGAGAAGGCATTGTTTCAAAAAGATACAAGGATTATGAATGCGATAATAATGAAATTTCATTAGAAACTGATTATTTCAAAGATAAAGTAGTTGTATTTACAGGAGCACTCCATTCTATGAGTAGGGCTGAAGCAACTAAGCTTATTAATGATTTGGGAGGTATAACAAGGAATTCTGTAACCAAAAGAACTAATATTTTAATTACAAATGCTAAGGATATAGAAAATTTAAGTCCAAATCAAATGAGTAATAAGCTAAGAACGGCAGTTAATTATATGAATCAAGGTCAAGATTTAATAATTATAGATGAAGAAAAATTTGAAGAATTACTAAGAACATAAAAATCATATAAAAGAGAGACTTTGAGCAAAACTATTTATGAATATTTCCTATATAAGTGGTATAAGGCTCGTAAATTCTTTGTTAGTAGATATCTATATAGTTATAATAAATATATATTGTTGACAATATAAATGAAAAAAAAATTTTATTGTTAACAATATTTTTTTGATTTTATTATTTTCTAAGAGTATTATACAAAAGGACAAAGTTTTAGGGGGAGGAAATATAATAAAATGTCGCCAAAGTTATTAACAATGTTTAGAAATGATGAAATAAGTAGTGAAAAAATAAAAAAAGATATAATAGCTGGATTTATAGTAGCAATAATAGCGCTGCCACTATCCATAGCTCTAGCTATATCATCAGGAGTATCACCAGAAAAAGGTCTTATTACTGCTATATTTGCTGGATTTATTATATCTTTTTTAGGTGGTAGTAAGGTACAAATAGGAGGTCCTACAGGGGCTTTTGTAGTAATAGTCTATGGTATTGTAAAAAATCACGGTATTGATGGGCTTATTATTGCAACAATAATGTCAGGAATAATATTGGTTATTATGGGTATGTTGAAACTAGGGAATCTGATAAAATACGTGCCTCATACAGTAACAGTAGGGTTTACAAGCGGTATAGCAGTTACTTTGCTTATAACACAAATAAAGGATTTATTAGGTTTAGATATAAATGACGTTCCTGCAGAAGCTTTACATAAAATAGTAGCTTATATAGAAAATATAAATAGTTTTCATATAATTACATTTTTAATAGGAATTGTATGTATATTGATAATGATTTATTGGCCAAAAGTAAATAAAAGTGTACCAGCATCTATAGTTGCTTTAGTATTTGCAACATTAGTTGTAAAAACATTTCGTTTAAATGTTGATACAATTGGAAGTTTATATTCTGATATATCATCAACTATACCAATGCCAATCATACCGAAAATTAGTATGGATAAAATAATTTTACTTATTCAGCCAGCCATAACCATAGCAGTTTTGGCCTCAATTGAATCACTACTATCTTGTGTTGTTGCAGATAAAATGATAGGTGATAAACATGACTCAAATAGTGAACTTGTGGCACAAGGAATTGGAAATATTGTATCAGCTTTGTTTGGAGGTATACCAGCAACAGGTGCTATAGCAAGAACAGCTGCAAATGTGAGAAATGGAGGAAGAAGTCCCATATCAGGAATGGTACATGCCATAACACTTCTTTTAATTATGATACTATTAATGCCACTAGCAAAAATGATTCCAATGACAGTTTTATCTGCCATATTAATAATAGTTTCTTATAACATGGGTGAGTGGAAAGAAATGAAGGAAATGATGAACTTACCTAAAATAGAAGTAATCGTTCTTTTAGCTACATTTATACTAACAATAGTATTTGATTTAGTTGTAGCTATACTAGTTGGTATGAGTATACATTTAATTT
>NZ_JANKBY010000337.1:0-3776 GCF_024621905.1 Terrisporobacter muris | reverse complement strand
TCTCTATGAAATATTAAATTTACTTTTATTTATCGCCTAAATTTATTAACATTGTCCATTATATAATATAATCACCCAATATCAAAATAAATCTTCGGATATATTGAATATGAATAAAAAAAGACTTATATCTTTTGTTATATAAAATGTATCCTATAGAATACACCTTATAAAGATCTAAGCCTTTTGGGTTCCAACTATACTTCTTTAAAGCATTTATTCCCATTCCCCTGTATCTTAATAGATTTTTAGGATCTAAAATAACTATTACGATTTGTTAATTTACTATTATATTAACATAAATTCACATTTTATATATTTAGTTAATGCTTCCTATCTTATCAAAGGGATACACCCTCATAGAAACTTTGCCAACCACATCATCTAAAGATATTGTCCCTATTCGATCATCTCTACTGTCTAAACTATTTTCTCTATTATCACCCATAATAAAAATATTATTTTCAGGAACTATAATATCTATATCCCCAGATGTATATACTCCTTTTATGTAGCTTTCATTTAAAAGTTCATCATCTATATAAACTTCACTGTTTTTTATAACTATATGCTCACCAGGCAAAGCAATTACCCTTTTAACTAAGCTTTTTTTCTTACTGCTTTTATCATCTATTAACTCTGTTTTAAAAACTATTATATCTCCTCTTTTAGGACCTTCAACCTCATATGTTAACTTGTTTATGAATAAATAATCATTATCCTTTAATGTTGGATACATAGATTCTCCACTAACTGTGGTTGGTTGCACTACTATTGTTATCACCATTGCAAGAACTATGGAAACAGATATGCTTTTAGCCCATTCTATTAGTTCACTTTTCACTTTTTTATTCAAAGTTAATACCCCCTAATATAATTATACTTTTAATAGATCTTAAATCTTCTAAAATATGTTTTTATATAATGTCTAATTAATATAGTTTATCGATACTTACGATAGTAAAAATAGCTATCACTCTCCATATTAGGTTGCTTATGACTTATTGGAGTTCTTTTTTCAAATAATTCAAAACCACATTTTTTAGCAAGATTACACGATGCCAAATTAGCACAGTCAATAGTCAAAATAAGATATTTTATGTTTGATACATTAAAACACCAATTTACTAATTCATTTACTGCCTATACTGTATATCCTTTTCTTTGGTATTTTTCTTACATAAAGTATGCTATTTCAACTTCATTTGATGTGTCTTCAAGTCCAACACCAACCATACCAATCATTTCATCTGTATCACTTGATGCAATTACATATCTTTTGTTTTCATAAATATCAGTTGAATGTTTTTAAGTTTGACGCCAGTCAATATATGGAAAGTAAGACTGTGGCGAATCTCCATTTTCTGACCAATCAGGCATGAATCTTAAGATATCCTTTTCTCTAACAATTCTATAAAGGTTTTCAGAATCCTTTCTTTCAAAATCTCTGATTACTATTCTATTACTTTCTATTCTCATATTTCCCCTAACCTCCTAGTACAACACGGATAACAATTAAACATAAATTTTGAGTACTTAAGTATATAATTCTCAATAAAAGTTAATTCTCCTGTATTTATCCTACAATAATACAGTTTACCTGCTTAATATAATTTGAGAGTATTCCTCACATTTACTAAAATATACTTCTATCTCATTGATAGATTTTTGCAACAAAAAAGCCTGGATAATCCGTTCTCCAGGCTTTTTTCGGGACATATGAATATGTTTGTATCTATGAACAAAGAATTTCTTATTAGTACATTTAAATTATGTACATTCTTTTAAATTTATATACATATATTTTAATATTTTTCATTTTTTACATATATTACTAATTTCAGTTCGTCTTCTATTTTTTCCACTGTATATTATTTATCTTAATTTAATATACCTGACTCTTAGTTTTGCAACCATATATGCAAAGACAAAAGAAATAAGTACCAAAGGTATCATTAAATATATATATTTTTCTTGTGGAATGTTATACGGCTTCAATACTCTATAAGTCAATCTATCTGTTATAAATGATGCTAGATAGATATCTAGTGTTAATTTAGATATACTTATTATAATTTTCCTAAATGAATTATTCTTTATTTCAAGTTTATAAAGTAAAATAAAAATCAAGTATCCTTCTACTAATCTAAAAATTGAAGAATAATCCGTCAGTATGTGCTTATACTCTCCATTACCTGCTGCAGTATATTCTATGATAGCTTGGATTAATACTATCACTATTATAAATCCAATATTTTTTGGAACACTAATTTCTGGTTTAAATTCTTTTATATACTTACCTACAAAATAATAAGTTAACGGATATATGCTCTCCCAATAACTTGGTATATGTAACTCTCTTATGGTTGTAGCACAAGTGAGCAGTGCTAGTATTCCTATTAGTATAGTTTTTTCTTTTTTATTTTCTAATGAGTTGTACATTTTATTTAAAAAAGGTATTAGCAAAAATAGTCCAAAGTATAGGTTTATATACCAAGAATATCTATGTCCTTTAAAATGTAATATTTGGTCTATCCATAATGGTATATTAAAAGGTATTTCCCCTATATGACTTCTATATATAAGTGCTGGTATTGAATATAAAAGATATAGATATATAATTGGTAATATCTTTTTATAATAATCCTTATTTATTTTTGTATTATTATTTAAATAGCCTGTAGCCATTACAAATAATGGAATACATATTAGACATATTTGCTGGATTACTGTTTGTATAAATAAATTAGCATTGTTTAAATCAACTCTATAATATCTAGTGTTTAAAAAAAAATGTACTCCAACAACGGATAGTATAGCTATTGATTTAACAACATCTACACCAATCTCTCTATCTGATAGTGCATATTCTAAATCTAGTTTTATAGTTGATTCAATTGTTTCACTTTGTTCCATTTGTAGTTTCTCCCCATATATATTTATATCATACATATAAACATAGAAGAATTTGTAACTCTTCTCTATTTTACATCTATATATTTAATAAAAATCTATACATTTTTTCTGATATTCTTTCATATCCATTTTTATTTGGATGCAAATTATCTCTTGTATATATTTTCATAGTTTGATCTGTAAATCCACTAGTTGAATATAAATCTAAAACAGGTAATGAGTATTTTTCACCTAAAGCTTTTGTAGCATTTACATAATCAATAAGTTTACTCCCTACTTCATTTGTATGGTTCATGTCATATCCATCTTTTGTTCTTTGCAAAGGTGTAATTAATACCAGTTCAATATATGGATTTGATGATAGTATTTTTTCAATCAACATCTGATAAGATCCAATAAAAGTACTTTCATCATAGATATTTTTACTCTTTTCTTCAATTTTACCTAGTTTTTTATTATATCTATAGTCATTAGTCCCAATAAATATTGTTACTAAGTCATATTCTTTGTAATTAATATTTTTCCCCATTGAATAAGTTGATTCATTTGTTTTTTGGTAAGCCATAGTCTGTCCATTGATACCTTTATTTTCTACCCTTGAAAAACCTAATTTTTCTTTAACTATTGGCTGATATCCATTGGCTTTAGTGATACTATCACCTAGGGTTAACCATACTTTTTCGTTCCATTTATCTAAATATCCATTTTCACAATCTACTTTTTTACCTTGTGCACTTATAATTGTTATGTAAAAAACAAAGCAAATTATAAATGTGAAAAATAATATTTTAGTATTTTTTTTATTTATCATAAGTAAAACCTCCTATATTTTATTATTTAAATAGGAGCGTTTTTTATTA
>NZ_JANKBY010000336.1:0-3782 GCF_024621905.1 Terrisporobacter muris | reverse complement strand
CGTTTAAGTTCTTATAAAAACAAACTTCTTAAATAAATTGTAATTATTACAATTTTCATTGTCAATTTAATAATCTTAGTTTATAAAAAATTACTTAAATCCTAGAATAAAAATAATTCTTTATTGTTAACAATAAAACTTTGATGCCCCTGCTAACTGCCTCTTTGAAACAATTTTAGCTAAATTTTCTAATACAGCAATAGTTGTTTCTTTAAAGCTAACAACAAATACAAATTTGAAATCTGTAAATTCATCATTAATGCTATAAATATCGGAACAACATCTTATGTTATCAACTAAGTAGATTTCTTGTAGTTCTGCCTCAATTTCATCCGTAGTATCTTTTAAGAAGGCTCTCACATCTTCAAAGAATAACTCAAAAAATGATTCATCTATATCACCAGCTGATTCTTCAATAAGCTGCTTTGCTAACTCTTTTGAAAATATACTTTCAGCAAGTTTACAGTCAAAAACCATTATATTTTTTTGATTTATAGTATTTGATATATCCTGTACAAAATCTATATCTTGTCTAATTCCTAGAATATCCTTAACTTCTTTACTATTAACATTAAATTGACCTTTTTTATTCTTTAATTTAAGTTGTATCATAATCTCCCGCCTCCTTTTCTAATAATTAAAACTTGATTACATATTATTAATTAATCTTTTTATATGCTCCCAATCTTTAACTTTAGTTATATTGTCATGTTTTATATCTTTATTATAATTAGCTTCTAATAAAAATACCCTTACTCCTCCCTGAGCTAACTGCAGAGCGTTTAGAGGATTATCCTCTATAAATATATCACATTTTAACTCTTTAGCCTTATCTATTTTGTAATCGATACCTAACATATAAATTTCTATGCTAGATAATTCATTTTTTCCAACCATTTTGTAGTTACATCTTGTAATTCATTTCCCCTTGCTGTAACAAAGTATAGATTATTTTTCTTATTCAGATCCTCTATAATCTTCTTTGCTCCATCTACAATTTTAGCCTCTTCATATGAATGCATATATTTATCATGAAATTTTTTAATAAACTTCTCATTATCTTCATCATATAACTTAAACCAGTTAACTATAGTACAATCTTCTTCTTTGATATTCCTATTATACATTTCATTAAGGTAAAAAATGAAATGGTACAGGCTAGTTATTGTTCTGTCTATATCTATACAAATATTTAAATTATTCATTCTATCCCATCTTTGTGAAAAAGTAATTATATCATATAAATAAGTATAAATCAAAAGCACTGGAATAACTATATTATTAAATAAAAAATCCTATGGTTATATAGAAACAACCATAGGATTTTTTATTTATTCTTCATTAATTTTTTCTTTTAGTCTATCTATTTTATTTTTAAAGCTAGCAATTTCTTTATCTGATAATTTTAGATATTCAGTTATCTTATTTATATAAATAGGATTCTTTGTATCTATTAAATTCACGGAATTTTCCATAGCTATAGTTCTTAATTCATATGTTTTCCTTACATTTATTCTCGCCCTATCTAACTCCTGAGTATACTCATCTTTAGATAATGTGGGCACTTGCATATTATCATATATTTTTACTACATCTTCACACATTTCCTTTGCATACAACACATCATTTTTTATTTGAGTTAAATTAGCTAAACTTTTCTGCAAATTACTTGTGTAAGGAAGACATTCTCTCATAGGTGTTAAAGCAGCCTTTTCAATAGAGTAAATATCTTTTCTAAATTCATCTATTTTTTGCAAATCCGATTTTTTCATAGTTTTATTATTTGCCACAGGCTCTATATCATATTGATCCAGATAAGTTTCCAATACTAAATCATTCTCATAATCTAAGGTATCTTCAAGAACCCTAATACCACTTAAATATATATTTGTAATTACCATTGTTGTTGATAAAACAACATAAATACTTCCATAAATACAGGCCCTTTTAAAACTTTTATAGTTTTTAAACAGAACTGTAAGTGGTATAAGATATAAAAGTATGAATACTAATATCCATCTCATTTATTAACACTCCTTTTTAAATTAAGTAAAATTGCTAATATTCCCCACTTTCTAATTTCTTAGGCATTATGTTTTATAGTATTTACATTTTTTTGATTTCTTACTCTATTATTTTTATTGGTTTAAAATTTATATAGTCGCTTGAAGCTAATATATATTCTACATTATTTCGTTTCCCTTTTAAGCCCATCTCAAAAGAATCTTTCCCATGAAGATGACCATATATAACTTTCGTTACGTTATACTTTTCAAAAATCTTTGTAAATTCCGACTCCTCAAGCTTATCATTAGTAGGTGGATAGTGAGTTATTACTATTAATTCTTTACAACCATCTTTTACAGCAGCCTCTAAAGACATTTTTAATCTTAATTGTTCTCTTTTATATATTTTCTCATCATCTTTATCAAATTTCACTTCATTAGGACAGAGCCAGCCCCTAGTTCCACAAATTCCTATATCTCCATATTTATAAAAACTATTTTGTAAAAATGTAATTTCTTCATAGCTTGTTCTTAATTTGCTTAATGATGACCACCAAAAATCATGGTTTCCCTTTATAAATACCTTCTTTCCTGGTAGTTTATTAATTGTATCTAGATCTTCTTTTGCTTCATTCATATTCATAGCCCAAGAAGTATCCCCTAGTACCAATACTGTATCATCATTGTTTACAATTTCTTTCCAGTTATTTATTATTTTATTTTGATGATTGTCCCAATTATCTCCAAATATATCCATAGGCTTATTTACTGATGTGGAGAAATGGAGATCACCTATTGCATATAAACTCATACTTTCATCCTTTCTTATGTTTAAAAAGCCGCCTTAAATTAATTAAGACAGCCCCCCACTAATCATCTATTCTCGTATTTTTATAATACTGTAGTATCTGTTCTATTTCTTCTTTTAATGCTACAATTTCTTTAATATCTTTTTGACTATCTACTCTATCTAGTCTCCTTTGATAGTTTATAGCCCTACTAATTTCCCCTAAATCATATAATTCTTGTACCTTACTTAAAACTTCTCTAATTGTAAGTGATTTAGCTTGATACATCACCTGGGCTTTCATTATTTCTTCTCGAATTTCACTCATTTCTTGGTCTAATAAAAATGCAGCATCTGCAGCTCTTCTAAGTCTATTTGCCACATCTTCTGGTATGTAATGTTCATATTTATATTTTAAAGAATGCTCTATAGTAGCCCAAAAGTTCATTGCTAAAGTTCTTATTTGAATTTCGCATAATATTTCTTTGTATCCAGCTATAGAGTTAATTGGGTAATTGATTATGACGTGATAACTTCTATATCCACTATCTTTAAAATTTGTAATATAATCTTTTTCGTATACTATAGTCATATCAGTTCTTGATTTTATTAAATCTACTAAAGTATATATGTCCTCTACAAACTGACACATAATTCTTATTCCTGCTATATCTTCAATTTCTCTTTCAATATCTTCAGCTTCTAATCTATTAGCCTTTGATATTATAGATGATATTTTTTTTGTTCTCCCTGTAACAAATTCTATTGGAGAATATTCACCCTTTGTAAGAAATTCTTTTCTTATATTTTTAAATTTTACTTTTAGTTCTTCAACTGCATGTTCATAAGGAGCTAATACTTCATAATAGAGGTGAAGTATGAGGGATAAAATAATAAAAGTTATTTTAGATAGTGGTGAAGATTTTGTATCAGGAGAAGAATTATCAAAGCAGTTAGGTATATCTAGAACGGCTATTTGGAAACATATT
>NZ_JANKBY010000335.1:0-3735 GCF_024621905.1 Terrisporobacter muris | reverse complement strand
ATAAATTAATTGATAAATATTTAGTTGATACAGCTAATGTAATAGATCATAAACCCATATTTCTGAATTTAATAAAAAGTTTAGGTATAATATCCAATTGGGAGACTAATTTATTGAAATATATTTATATGGGCAACGAATATGTAAAAATGATAAAAGAAAAAATCGAAGAACTCTCCATATTAATGTCAAATCTAAATAAAAAACGACTGTTCATTGAAGATGAGTATGAAGAAATAATATATAGTAAAATAAAAACAATTAAAAAAATATTGATGATATAAAAAAATCCCTACAAAAAGAATTTAATTATGATGAAAGCTCAACAGATTTATTAGATTTTATTATAGATATTACAACAAACACTTTAAATAAAAATACTACAAAACTATATCTTGAAATAGAAACAGAAAAAAATAAAGCCATAGATCTAAAAGAAAAATATAATAATCTCAAATATAGATGTGATCAACTTGTCAATGATATGAAAGAAGTAATGGATGCAACTATAAATATAGTACCACAAGTTCACAACAATATATCAATAGATGAGATATTAAGAGCAAAATCTATAATAGAAAATTACTTGATGATTTTAGATAATTGGATTAAAAAAATTGAAAAAGGTAAATTTGGAGATAAAGAAGAACTTAAAAAACTTTATATAGAGTTTGCAAACGTAATAGGTATAACTTGTGTTCAATCAGGTTCTAAAAAATTTGAATCTGAATATAAGGATTTTGACGTGGTAATTATAGATGAATCAAGTAAGGCAACACCGCCAGAATTATTACTACCTATGCTTAAAGGAAAGAAAATAATATTGGTTGGAGATCATAAACAGCTACCACCAGTGATTGAGTCTGAATTATTAGATGAAATGAAGTATTGTGATGATGAATTGGAAGATATTAAATATGAATTAGATGATATGAAAAATAGTATTTTTGAAAAGATTTACATGAATATAAATGAGAAAAGTAAAATAATGCTGGATACACAATATAGAATGCATAGTTCAATCATGAATTGTATTAACCAATTTTATAAGGATAACAAGGAAGGTGGAAATAAAGTAGGATTAATATCTGGAGTTAAGGATGAAGAAAAAGAAAAAAGTCATAACATAGATATAAAGTATATAAAAAAAGAAAATCATTTGATGTGGGTTGATATTCCACTTAAGAATAGTTATGCAGAAGAAAGAAATGATGGCTTCAGTTTTTATAATAAAACAGAAATAGAAGTAATAGAAAAAATACTGACTGACATAAACAAATTTTCACATAATGAGGAAAAACAAGTGTCAGTGATTACTTTTTATAGTGCACAAGTTAAATTATTTCAGAATAATTTTTTGAAAGGAAGAGAATTTAAAAATCTGAACCTGCGAGTGGGAACCGTTGACAGATTTCAAGGAATAGAAAGTGAAATTGTAATTGTAAGCCTTGTAAGAAATAACAATAAAGGAAAAATTGGTTTTGCAAAGGATCCAAGACGTATAAATGTTGCTTTATCAAGAGCACAAAAACTACTTATTATTGTGGGATGTAGTGAGTTATATTGCGAGAAAAACAATAATAAAGAAGCTAAGGGCTATTATAGTGAAGTAATAAAAGTTGTTAATAAATATAACGGTGTCATAGATGCAGGAAGTATCTTTAACTAAGGAGAGATATATATGTTTAAAATAGAGGACTATCCTAAGGACATAGGAAAAATTATAGAAGATATTGAATATAAGGAAGATAAATTGGAAGTAATCTATTATAAGGAGTGGTTACTTCCTTTTCATAAATACAAGGTGAAAATAAATTCAATAGTTTACAGAAGTATAAGTATTATAGAAGAGTTTATTTTGAATATTGGCTTAACTAACTTAGGAAATAATAATACTATAGATGATATAGCATTAATGCTTGGTTTAGACAAGATATTTATTGAAACTTATGTTGATAAAATGGCAAGAAATGGAATGTTATATTTGAATAAATTGCCTCATATTATAACAACAGAGTCGGGTAAAAATTTATATAAAAGTAAGTTATCTTTAGATTTTGAAAAGCAGGATGTATTAGAAGCTTATTATCATCCATATATAAACAATATTTATGATTATAAAAAGAAAGATTATGAAAATAAAAGTATTGATATATTGCATTTGAATAATGATTTTGAAGATAAAATTTGCAATATAAATGAAGATTTAAAAAATAATATATCAGAATTGGCAAAGTGTCATAAAATCATATGCGAGAAGAAAGTAATAAATCAAGAAGTAAAAGACATAGAAATGGAAAAATTAGACGGTGAGATTGCATATTTTAGAATAGTTGAATTATGGATATATGATATAGTCGAAAAAGTTTTGCAATGTAGGGTGTGGAACTTTGAAAATAATTCCTTTGACAATGAGATTAGTAAATTAATATGTAATATAAAACCACTGAAAAAAGAAGATTTTAATTTATCTGATGAAATTAAAAAAGAGCCTGTTATAAAGCAATCAAATTCATTGGAAGAAAAATTTATTCAAGAAAAGAAAGAAAATAAGCATGAAAAAAGTAAGCTTAGAATTATAAGAGGAAAGGAAATAAAAGAAGAATTTAACAAAACTTTTAATATGGTTAAGCAGAAAATGTATATTCAATCCCCTTGGATTTCAGAAAAAGTAGTAGATGATGACATGATTAAAAAAATTAAAAAATTAGCGGCGAAGAATTGTAAAATATTTATAACATGGGGAATATCAAGAAATATAAATAATGAAGATAGAAAAGCACCTGAAATGTTGTTGGAAAAATTAAAAAGCATAAAATCACCAGATAATTTACCAGCTGTATTTGTAATCTGGATAGGAAATCATCACAACAAAGAGATTATTGTAGATGATAAAATACATATAGCAGGTTCATTTAACTGGCTTTCTTACAGAGGGGACTATCTACCAAGGGGTGAGTCAGTTTATCTCACAAATGATAAAGAATGTATAAAGGAAGCTAAGTATTATTTGGAAGATCAAATAGTAAATTCTTTGGGTAGAGATATGCTTAAGGGTAATTTTTATTCTAATTTAAATTGTTTGTTAAATTTGGAGTATCATGAGGAGAAGGTTAGAGAGATTTTGGATTGTGTAGCTGATCAATTGATAAATGATGAGCGCTTAGTTTATTTGAGGGATTTGCTGATGAGAAATGGTAGCTTTTTGGATATATGTGAGAAGATAGATAAGAATGGAATAACATTTTAGGAATGGGATTGAGATATTCATAGATTTATATAAAATATAGTATTTATTTAGAAAATATTTAATCTAAAATAGGAGATAGTTAGTAAGTACAAGACACTGGTGTGCCTTGTACAAGTGTGCTCGGGTGTACGAAAGTTGACATACTGTGTCAACTTTTGCTAGCATAATATAAAAGGTCAGTCTCACAATTGAGATCTGACCTTTTTAATTGTAAGGAAATTAAAAATATAAAAGAAGATAATGGAATTATTTGAAGAATTAATTAAAGTAATAATAAATAATAGGGGTGAATATTACTATAATTCAAATTATAAAGAGGAATAATTTATTTTCAATGATATTAGGAACTACTAAGTTTATAGCTTAGTAGTTTTTTAGGTTGTATAAAAATAACTGGGTTTCAAAAGTATATATAAGGAGTCATTATGAGTTAATGCATAAGTAATAAATCCTTGTTTTAGAATTTAGGATTGTATTTAGAAAAT
>NZ_JANKBY010000334.1:0-3814 GCF_024621905.1 Terrisporobacter muris | reverse complement strand
ATGTAAAAGGTTTAAAATCATATAATATCTTATCTAATAAATATGAAATCTACAAAATTTAATTTAGGTTAACAAATAGATTATATGATTTATGGATAATATATAAATATATTATCCGTTTTTTATTTTGAAAAATATGGTCAGACAAGGAGGAGAAAAATAGCTATGAACAACAATAGCATCGACTACAGTCAAAAAGTTGTTGAAATGAAAAATATAACGAAGAAATTCGGCAACTTTACAGCAAATAACAACATTAATTTGACTGTACATAAAGGAGAAGTACATGCGCTTTTAGGAGAAAATGGAGCAGGTAAATCTACTCTTATGAATATATTATATGGACTTTATAACCCTACATCAGGAGAAATTTATATTAATGGAGAATTAGTAGACATAAGCAATCCAAATGTAGCTATATCAAAAGGAATAGGGATGGTTCATCAACATTTTATGCTTGTTCAGCCATTTACAGTAGCTGAAAATATAGTACTAGGTACAGAACCAACAAAAAATGGTGGTGCTCTAGATATGAAAAAGGCCATAGATGATGTTAAAGAAATATCATCAAAATATGGATTATTCGTTGATCCTATGGCTAAAGTTGAAGATATAACAGTAGGTATGCAACAAAGGGTTGAGATATTAAAGGCATTATATAGAGGTGCACAAACTTTAATTCTTGATGAACCTACAGCTGTTTTAACTCCACAAGAAATAACGGAACTTATTAATATAATTAGAAACTTAACAAAAGAAGGTAAGTCGGTAATAATAATTACTCATAAACTTAAAGAAATAAAATCAATAGCTGATCATTGTACTGTAATTAGAAGAGGTAGATACATAGATACGGTAAAAGTATCAGATGTAACTGAGAACGACTTGGCAGAGATGATGGTAGGTAGAGAAGTTAATTTCAAAGTTGACAAAAAAGAGGCAAGACCAACTAAAACAGTATTATCAATTAAAGATTTAATAGTAAAAGATAACAGAAAAATAAAAGTTGTTGATGGATTATCTTTAGAAGTTAGGGCTGGTGAAATACTTGGAATTGCAGGGATTGATGGTAATGGACAATCAGAATTAGTTGAAGCTCTTACTGGTCTTAGAAAAGTTGAATCCGGCCTTATAGACATAAATGGACAAAATGTAGTAAACAATAAACCTAAGCAAATTTTCAAAAAAGGAATAAAAAATATTCCAGAAGATAGACAAAAAAGAGGGCTTGTTTTAGATTATACAGTTGCAGAAAATGTTGTTTTACAAAATTACAAAGAAAATAAATATTCTAGAAATGGAATATTAAATACAGAAGCAATTAATAAAAAAGCTGAAGAAATAATTGAAAGATTTGACGTTAGACCAAACGATCTTAATGCCAAAGCAAGAGGGTTATCTGGTGGTAACCAACAAAAAGTAATCATAGGTAGAGAAGTAACAAACATAGAAGCATCTAGAGAAAACAGTCATGAGCCACAATTATTAATAGCTACTCAACCGACAAGAGGATTAGACGTAGGTGCTATAGAGTTCGTTCATAAGTCATTAGTTGCTCAAAGAGATGCAGGAAACGGAGTTCTTTTAGTATCTTTAGAACTTGATGAGGTTATGAATGTTTCAGATAGAATAGCAGTTATATACGAAGGAAAAATAGTTGGCATATTAGATGCAAAAGATGCAGATGAAAATACACTTGGAATGATGATGGCAGGAGGTGACTGTAATGGAAAATAATTTAAAGGTTAAGAAAAAATCTTTTATAGATGATGCTGTTAAGTTTTCATTATTATCAATCCTTCTAGGATTACTTGTCGGGGCAATAGTTCTTGTTATTTCAGGAAACAGTCCAATAAAAGCTTATGGAGCTATGATAGAAGGTATATTTGGAAAACCTAAATATATAGCATGGACTATAATAAAGGCTACACCATATATTCTTACTGGTCTTTCGATAGCATTTGCCTTTAAAACAGGACTATTTAACATAGGAGCAGAAGGTCAATTTATAATAGGGGCATTAGTTGCAACATTAGTAGGATATAGTATTCAATTACCAGCTATAATTCATATTCCATTAACAATGATTTTAGCAGGACTTGCAGGTGGGCTTTGGGGTTCAATAGCAGGTTTCCTAAAATCTAAATTTGGAATAAATGAAGTTATAGCAACAATAATGTTAAACTGGATTGCTTTTTATTTAAGTAACTTTATGGTATCAAATTCATTTATATCGGTAGAAAACAGTGAAGCATCAGTAAATATACAAGAGAGTGCAAGTATAGGTATAGACTGGCTAAAAGGTTTAGTTGGACCGGCTACGTCTGTTAACTGGGGTATAATTATATCTATAATATTAGTATTTGTAATATGGTTTGTATTAACAAAAACTACTTTAGGATTCGAACTTAGAGCGGTTGGTCACAATAAAGATGCAGCAGAATATGCAGGTATAGATGTTGGTAAATCAATATTAAAATCAATGGCTATAGCAGGTTTATTAGCTGGTGTTGCTGGAGCAATACAAGTTATGGGTGTAACTCATAATATAACAGTCCTTGCAGCGCAAGAAGGATATGGATTTGACGGTATAGCTGTTGCATTAATAGCAAATAGTAACCCAATAGGAGTTATATTCTCAGGATTATTATTCGGTGCATTCAAATATGGTGGAATAAAAATGCAATCTGTTGGAGCACCATCAGAAGTAATAAACATAGTTATAGGTTCAATAGTATTCTTTATAGCATTAAGTAATGGATTAAGAATGTTATATTTAAAAATGAAAGAAAAAAGAACAAAAGGGGGTAACGCATAATGCAAGATTTAGCGATTATAATTAGTACAACATTAATGTATTCAACTCCCCTTATATATACTGCATTAGGAGGAGTATTTTCTGAAAACTCAGGTATAGTTAACATAGGTCTTGAAGGAATGATGACAATAGGAGCCTTTGCAGCAGCAGCAGCAGGTGTTTTAACAGGGAATCCATGGTTAGCTTTCTTAATCGGTGGATTAGCTGGAGCATTCTTTGCTTTGATACATGCAACTGCAACAGTTAAATTTAATGCAGATCATACAATATCAGGTGTTGCAATAAATTTATTAGCACCAGGTTTTGCATTATTTTTAGCTAAAATAATGTTTGATGGAGCAACTACTACTCCGACAATACCAATGGAAAATAAGATACCTAGAATATTTAATGGAACATTCCCAGCAGGTAGTGTACTAGATACAATATTTAATAACTATGCAACTGTATACTTAGCATTTATATTAGTTATAGTAGCGTATTACATTTTATATAAAACAAAGTTCGGTCTTAGAATAAGATCTGTTGGCGAACATCCAGGAGCTGCAGATACATTAGGAATAAATGTTTCTAAAGTAAGATATAGCGGTGTTTTAATATCTGGATTCTTAGCAGGGCTTGGTGGAGCATCAATGTCTCTTGCTTTAGTTTCTTCGTTCAGACCTACGTTAGTATCAGGACAAGGATATATAGCTATGGCAGCTGTTATATTCGGAAAATGGAGACCTCAATGGGCAGCGCTTGCTTGTTTATTATTTGGTTTCTCAACAGCGTTATCTGTATACTTCGGAAGTCCAACATTACCATTTACAATAAATGAAAACTTATTATCTATGATACCTTATGTTGTAACATTAATAATATTAATATTATTTGTTAAGAGTTCTAAGGCTCCTTCAGCTTTAGGTAATCCTTATAAAAAAGGTGAGAGATAATTAATAAAAAGCTATGAAAATTAAATTTTTCATAGCTTTTTTATTTTGTAAAATAAAAAAT
>NZ_JANKBY010000333.1:0-3875 GCF_024621905.1 Terrisporobacter muris | reverse complement strand
CGATCCTGCTAGAATAGCACTTTTTAACTAAAATTTATGTAATTAACTTAATATAAATATGCTTAATTATAAATTGGAGGTTTTATGAAGAAAATACTATTTATCACAGACTTATATTATAACTCCAAAGGTAGAAATTATTATTAAGAAGATCTATTCCTTACATGTTCTCTTAGAGAAGATTTTAAATTACTTATTTGTAATCCAAATGATATAAATGACTTCAATGAAGATTTTGATTTAATTTTATTTAGAAATACAGGACCTGCTGCCAATTTTGAGAGGGAATATAAGATATTTAGAGATAAAATAAAAACTCATAATTTGCTTACTTACAATTCTTTTGATGGTCATGGATATATGAATGGGAAGGGCTATTTGATGGAACTTACAAACAAAAATATGCCTGTTATCAGAACAATCAACAATATTAATGAGTTTCATAAATTGCCAGATGTTGCAAATTACATAACAAAACCCATAGATGGTGCTGATTCCATAGGCTTAGAGATTTTAAGTAAAGATGAACTTTTTGAAAAAGTTAAATCCGATAATTACAGTACTTTAATTCAACCATTTATAGATTTTCAGTATGAGGTGTCTTTTTATTACGTAGATAGAAAATTCCAATATGCTCTTTATGCTCCTAATAAAGAAAAAAGATGGCAAATGGAAGAATACACTCCTAATAAAGATGATTTTGATTTTTGCCATGCCTTATTAAACTGGAATAATTTAAGTCATGGTATTCAAAGAATTGATGCATGTAGAGATAAGAATGGAAATTTACTTCTTGTGGAAATTGAAGATTTAAATCCTTATTTATCTTTGTTTGATATTTCTCCAAGTTCAAGAGAAAAGTTTGTTTTATCTTTAAAAGAATCTTTGAATAACATTTTATACAAACTTTAGTAACGCAATAGACTTATATTAATAGTGAATAAATAATTCTTATACAGTTTAAATAAAATAGCAATCACTTTAGACTTTTAAATATCTAAAATGATTGCCATTTTTTCTATTTATTTAAGCTACTTTTACTTCTTTTTTCTCATTAATTTTAAGTGACTTATCTACTGCAACAGCTGCTGTCATTGCTCCATTAACATTTAACATTGTTCTTCCCATATCAAGGATTGGATCTATTGCAATTATTGCCCCTGCCATTGGGAAGTATGCTCCCATTCCCATACCTGATATTACTACAGACACAGACATTGTTGCTGTTCCTGGTATTCCTGCAATACCCAGTGAACTTATTGTTATAACTATTATTAACATCACATAGAAAGTAAAGTTCATTTCTACTCCAGCCATGTTTGCAAGCATTACACTAACTAAAGCTGGATATATTCCTGCACATCCATTCATGCCCATGTTTGAACCTAAACTTGTTACAAAGCTAGCAGTTCCTGATTCCACATTCATGTTTTCTGTCAAAGCTTCCACAGTAACTGGTAATGTTCCTAAACTTGAACGAGATGTGAATGCAAGTATTAATGCTTTTGAAGCATTTTTAATATATGTTATTGGATTCATTCCACTTAAAGTTATTATAACTAAGTGAACCACAAACATAAGCCCTACACTTATATATAATGCTAATATAAAATCAACCACATCTAAAAGTGACTTCACACCTCTACTTGCTATAGTACTAGCCATAAGTGGAACAACAGCATAAGGCATAAGTTTTATTACTGTTATGGCAACAGAAACTATAATTTTATAAAATGCTTCTACAAAATCCATAAATGGTTTTATTATATCTAAGTATTTTTTTGACAGTCTTCTTATTGCCAATCCTATAAACGCTGCAAATATTACTACTGCCACAGTATTTCCATCAGCCATGGCTTTTATTGGATTAGATGGCAATAACCCTCTTATTGTATCTGGAAGTGAAGTTATTTCTCTAAGCTCTTCACTAGCACTTACAGCTTGTATAGAAGAACCTAAATCAAATAAATTCCCAACGATTACAGCAATAATAGCTGCCGTAGCAGTTGTGGCAAAAAACATTCCCATAGATTTAAATGTTAATTTTCCTAAGTCATCTTCTTTCATATTCATTATAACTCTTATGATTGAAACTAAAACTAAAGGCATTACTATCATCTTTAGTAAATCCATAAATCCATTACCAAATAGAGAGTACCATGTACTTACTTCATTTATCCATGTTACTTGACTTGGGTCACTTGGAAATTTTGCTACTGCTTGTATTACTATTCCAAGACCTAACCCCATAAATATGGAAATTATCATTAACTTTGTAAATTTGAATTTTTTGCTTATTTTATTAATTATAAAAAATAATCCTATTAGTGCAATAACCATTAACACACTGTGTATGTTTGTTATCATTAAAAATTGCGATAAAAATGTATTACTCATAAATCCTCCCAAATGTCTATTATCAAATTGATAATCAAAATTATAACATTATCAATTTGATAATACAATAGTTTTTTTATTTTTATAACAATTTAATTATTTTACGATGAAAATTATTCACTACTTTGTTTTCCAATTTATGATATAATTTGTAATAACATTTTATATGGGGGACATAAATATGAAATACAAAGTATTAATTTTTGATGCAGATGAAACATTATTTGATTTTAAAAAAGCTGAAAAGGAGGCTTTCAAAGAAACTATTATTGAGTTTGGAATAGATTATGATGAATCTTATCATTTCGAAACTTATAAGATTATAAATAAAGCCATCTGGAAAGAGTTAGAACAAGGACTTATTACTCAATCTAAACTTAAAATAGAAAGATTTAAAAGGTTATCAGACAAACTTCAAATAGCTTTTGATGAAGTAGAGTTTGCCAATGTTTATATGAAACATTTAGCAAATGGATCCTTTTTATTTGAAGATTCCATGGATTTAGTAGAAAGTATAAAAGATAAGTATACACTTGTAATAGTTACAAATGGCCTTACGGTAGTACAAGAAAAAAGAATTAAACAATCTAGTATAGCAAAATACTTTAAAGATATAGTTATATCTGAAAATGTAGGAGTATCTAAGCCTAATCCTGGAATTTTTGAATATACTTTAAAAGACATGACAGATATTAGTAAAAATGAAGTATTAATGATAGGGGACAGCTTATCATCTGATATACAAGGTGGTACAAATTTCGAGATAGACACTTGTTGGTACAACCCTAACAAAGTTGAAAATAAAACAAGTTTAAAACCAACTTATGAAGTATGTTCTTTAAAAGAACTTAAAAATTTATTATTAAATATATAAAAAGTTCTCTTAAATCACTGTATTTACAAATTATTTGGTTAATACTTTAGTCAGTTAACTATCTTGGTTAAAAAGTAAGGAGTACCTCTTAAAATATTTTGAGATACTCCTTTTAAATTTCAAATTAACTTTTCTTTATAAAATCTACATTGCACTTTGGACAATGAATAGAAATCTTCCCTTTCCCCTTAGGTACTCTAACCTTTTGTTTACAAGAAGGACATTTAAAGAATGCATAAGACTTCTTTTGCGCCCTCATTTTATTTTGCTTATCAAGTGATAACTTCACCTTATTAGAAAAATTTAAATATGCACTTCTTTCCGAATATCTTTTATTAAGATTTTTAGAAAACATTCTAAAGTATATAAATACCACCATAATTAATGCTAAAAAATAAAACATATCACCAAGGAAACTTGCTCTACCACTTAATAAAGATATTACTAAACTGACAAATACTAATTTAAATAGAAACTGATTCAATTCATCATTTCCATATCTGCCATACATGAATTTCATTAATTTTTCTTTCATTCTTAATCTCCCTTGAAATTTAATCTTTCGTGTAAAGAATTTTAACATATATAAAGGTTTTTAACAACT
>NZ_JANKBY010000332.1:0-3881 GCF_024621905.1 Terrisporobacter muris | reverse complement strand
AAGTTCAAGGTAAGGAGGTACTTTTATTAAGTTTTGTGGAAGAAGAGGAATGTAATAAGCTTTATGTTTTATATAAAAGTGATAGAGTTTTTGAAGAAAAAAAGACTGATGACTTTGAGGAGGAAAAAAGGCAAATTACAAATAGAGAAGAACTAAAAGAAAGTATTATTAATAATGATGGAAGTTTAAATATATTTATTAAGGAAATGAATATGCAAGGGAATATATTAAGTTTTCAAGGGGGTTGTATAGGATCATTGGAATATCATAATACAGAAGATAGATTAGCCATAAAACGTTATATAGAAATGGGACTAATATCTGACGAATATGATGATGTAGATTTAAGTAATATATATTTTGGTAAGTTTGATCAAAATGAAGAAGAAAAATTTCCAATAATAAATAAAAAAGAAAATATATCTATTAGTCTTACAGTCGATGAACAACTTAAAGAAGAGTTAATAGAATACCCTTTTACTATAAGTATTGGGGAAAAAGAAAAAAACAATAAAATTTATTATAATGAAGAGGAATTCTTTTATTTAGATGAAGTAAAAAAATATGATATTTGGAAAGAAATTTATGAAGAATTAGATAATATGGTAGATGGTCTTGATGAAGATACGAAACAGGAATATAAAGAACAATATATTTCATGTACAAGAAGCCAATGTCCTGAAGGAAATGATTTAATAACAATTTCCTATGAAAGTGAAAATGACGTACAACTTAAGTTTTTATGTAAAGACTACTTGGAAAGTTTTCCAAAGTATTCAGAAAGTATGGCAATGTTTATGAATTTCAACTCTGAAATAGGAGTGAATGGACATGTTAAATATACGGATGAATTAAAATCTGTTCCTAAGGATTTTGATTCAACTATAGAAATTGAATTATTTTCAAAATATGTAAAAATACCAGAAGAAGTTATTGAGTTTGAAATATAAAGAAGGAAGTCTCACTAGAAGTATTTATAATGAGACTTTTTTATGAGATTAAAACTTGAGCTATGTCTTTATAAAAAATTGCTTATACTTATCGGGTAAGCTGAATGTTAACAAACAGATATTGTTGAAATTTGATAAAAAATAAGGTGTGCAGCCAAACCTATTTTAAGGTTTGTATACACGTCTTTGTGCAAAATACTTTAATTATATACTAAATAATAAGTCTGCATAAGTAGGGAAAGGCCAAAATTGCTTGCCAACTATTGTCTCTAACTCGTCTGCAATAGTACGAAGTTCTTGCATTTGTACTTTAATATTGTCTCTATAAAATTCGGCATTTTCTTTAGGGGCGGAGTAATTTTTGCTTTCTAATAATGATGTGTCTAGTTTTTCGATTTTAATATCTAAACAAGCATTTAAAGAAGAAAGTTTTTTTACTAAAGAAATTTCTAAGCTACAATCAATATCAGAGCTTAAGGATTTCTTATTTAAAGCAGTATCAGTTAAAGATTTAGAATAAGCACAAACTGATGGAATTATGTCTTTTTTAGCCATATCTATCATTGTTAAAGCTTCAATATTTAAAGTTTTAGAATATTCTTCTAGTAATATATCGCATCTTGATTGAAGTTCTTCTTTTGTATAAACGTTAAATTTTTCGAATAATTTAATGTTTTTATCATCTACATAATGAGGAAGAACATCAACGGCAGTTTTAAAATTAGAAAGACCTCTTCTTTCAGCTTCTATAACCCATTCTTCTGCATAGTTATTTCCATTAAATATTATTCTTGAATGTTTTTTCATAGTATCTTTAATTATTTTAAAAATAGTATTATCTATATTAGTGCTTTTTTCTAATATATCTGCATATTCACACAGACTATTTGCAACAATAGTATTTAAAATAGTATTAGGGCATGCAATATTACAAGTAGAACCAAGCATTCTAAATTCAAACTTATTACCAGTGAAAGCGAAAGGCGAAGTACGGTTCCTATCTGTTGTATCTTTCATAAAAGATGGAAGAACATCTACATCTATATCCATTCTACTTAAAACATCTTCACTATAAGGCAAATCACTTTCAATACATTTCAATATTTTCTTTAAATCAGAACCTATGAACATGGAGATTATAGCTGGAGGCGCTTCATTGCCACCTAATCTATGATCATTTCCTGCACTTGCTACTGATAATCGAAGTAAATCTTGGTATTCATCAACTGCTTTAATAATTGCAGATAAGAATAATAAGAAAGTTTTATTCTCGTATGGTTTTTTACCAGGCTCCAATAGATTTTTACCTTTATTAGTAGACAGAGACCAGTTGTTATGTTTACCACTTCCGTTTACACCTGCAAAAGGTTTTTCATGTAATAAGCAAACAAGACCATGCTTATCTGCAATTCTTTTCATTAAATCCATTGTAATTTGGTTGTGATCTGTAGCTACATTAGTTAGTGTGAAAATAGGAGCTAATTCATGTTGAGATGGAGCAACTTCATTATGTTTAGTTTTTGATAAAACACCAAGTTTCCAAAGCTCCATATCTAGTTCCTTCATAAATTCAGCAACTCTAGGTTTTATGGAACCAAAGTAATGATCTTCCATTTCTTGACCTTTTGGAGGTTTTGCTCCGAATAAGGTTCTTTGACAGAATTTTAAATCCATTCTTTTTTTATAAAGACTTTTATCGATTAAGAAGTATTCTTGTTCTGGACCAACAGTAGTTATAACTCTTGTTACATCATCATAACCTATAAGATTTAATAATCTTACTGCAGTTTTATCAATGGCCTCCATGGATTTTAGTAAAGGTGTTTTTTTGTCTAGAGATTGACCTGAATAAGAACAAAAAGCAGTTGGTATACATAAAGTAGTATCTCTTATAAAAGCATAAGATGTTGGGTCCCACACTGTGTATCCCCTTGCTTCAAAAGTACTTCGAAGTCCACCAGATGGGAAAGATGATCCATCAGGCTCTCCTTTAATTAATTCTTTACCTGAAAATTCCATGATGACATTTCCATCGCTAGTTGGAGAGATAAAGCTATCATGCTTTTCAGCTGTAATTCCTGTCATTGGTTGGAACCAATGAGTAAAATGAGTGGCACCATTTTCTATAGCCCAGTCCTTCATAGTATTTGCAACTACATTTGCAATTTTAATATCAAGTGGTTTACCTTGATGTATAGTATTTTTTAAAACTGAATATATATCCTTTGGCAATCTTTCTTTCATCACATTGTCATTGAAGACTAAACACCCAAATGTTTTAGATAGTCTTTCCATAATATTTCCCCCTTTTTTATTATCAGAATATTGAATAAAGACATAAAACTATTTCAAAATAAAGAAAGGCGCAGTAGGTAAAAATACCTACAGCGCCTTTGCTGTTTAATAATTATAGAATTTATTGTATGAACTTTTATCATAAATGTCAACTGGAATTTTGAAAAATGAATTATTTTTTAGAAGCACTTTTATTATTAAATTGCATTTATGAAAAATAAAAAAGATTTGACAGACATTCTAATAAGATGTAAAATTTTACTAAATAAAATGATGATTCATAAATGAATATAAAAAATAGCTTTAAGTTTATGTGAAAGTAAGAGTATTTATAAAAGAATGTGAAGCAGGGGGTACTTTCATTCTTTTATGGGTGACTCTTTTTTTATTTTTTAAAAAATGAAATTAATCATAATAAACTTGCATTTTATTGTAATATATTAAATAAAATTCAAATAGGTTAATTTAAAATTTAAAGGGTGATTCTTATGGAAAAAATTCTAATTGTATCTAGCTCAAATAAAAGTAAAGAGCTACTTTCTAATATTGTAAAGGAAAGTGGAGTCTATGAAGTTTTAGCTGTAGAAAATAGTTTTAAATGTAGAGAAATTATAAGAGAAATAAATTTTGATAGAT
>NZ_JANKBY010000331.1:0-3897 GCF_024621905.1 Terrisporobacter muris | reverse complement strand
AGCATTTTTTATTTTAATATTTTATTTTAAATAAATTATACTGCTTTAATAGACGATATTTTTTCTTCTTTATCTTCACTTCCCATTATATAAACTCCAAGTCCCATAACTAAAACTCCACCAACCATATTTCCAAGAGTTACTGCAACCAGGTTATATATAGCTCCTGCTAAAGTAGCTCCTTGAATAGCAGGTGATATTAAAGCTACAGAAAAAACCGTCATATTTGCCACACTATGTTCAAATCCGCTAGTTATAAATGTAAATAAACATAAGAATATCATCAATATTTTTGCTGTATCGTCATTAGTTCTAAATGAACATAAAACTGCTACACACACTAATATGTTACAAAGAACACCTCTAAAGAATAGTGACATAAACGGTGCCGATACTTTTGCTATAGATGTTGTTGCGAAGAATTCCATTACTGCCCCTTCATTTACAAGACCAGTTCCTACGAAGAATGCCGCAACTAATATGGATCCCAGTAAGTTCCCCACAAAACTAAATATCCAAACTTTACTCATACTTCCTGTAGAAACACCTTTATTTAATCTTCCCACAATCATTACCATATTGTTTCCCGTAAACAATTCTGTTCCTGTCATTATTACAAGACATAGTGCAACTGCAAATGATACTCCCATCATTATTTTTGTGGCAGGAGAGTTCACTGCACTTAATAGTCCTCCAACTGTAAATATTAATATGATTCCAAGTCCCACATATAGCCCCGCGAATGCTGCTGATACTAAGTACTTAAGTTTACTCTTATTCAATAAATTTATTTTGTTTTTTGCTGCGTTCGTTAGTTTCAATACTGTTTCGTTATGCATAATAACCCCTCCTAATTATATGATTAATATTTAATTCCACTCCAATAAATATTCTCGTTCACTTTAACTATATCTGCAAATTCCACACCTTCTAAAGCCCATTTTTTGTATTCCATAAATCCAGTTCTATCAATTATATATCCTATATGCTCTTTTCCTCCTGGAGCATTCAAATCTATATATTCTTTAACAAATTTATAAGTATTTAAAACTATTTTTATAATAGATTCTTCATCTGCCCAAATTAAGAAATCTTCTGCTAGTCTTGGATTTTTCTTACCTGTTCTACCCATAATTACTAGTCTGTAGTATTTATTTTCATCTCTAGTCCATGCACTTATTGGACAGTTAAGTGTACATTCTCCACAACCTATACATTTATCATGATCTCTTACTATTTTGTAGTTTTCCATTTTTAAAGCACCAGTTGATAGTTTTTCACATTTTTTCACACAAGCGCCACATGATACGCATCTATCTTTGTCATATAAAGGAAGTGTCATTCCAATTATTCCAAAGTCATGAGTTCTTGCTTTTATACAATCATTTGGACACCCTGTAAAAGCTACTTTAAAATGTAAATCATTTGGGAAGATTGCTTTTTCCATTTTCTTTGCAAATTCAGTAGTGTTGTATTGAGCTTTTGGGCAGACTTTGTTTCCTATACACGCACAAACATTTCTAGTTCCTGCTGCTGGATAACCACCATCTTTCACTTCTTGATTAATATTCATATTTTCTATAACTGGTTGAATTATTTTATTTACTGCTTCCATATCTTCCATTTTTATTCCAAGAATTTCGAATCCTTGTCTAGTTGTAATATGAACTTGACCATTACCAAATTCATTTGCAATTTTTGAAACTATCATTAAACTTTCTGGATCTACACATCCTCCAGGAATCCTAACTCTTAGAGAAGTTTCATACTTTTGCTTAGTAATTCTATAAGCATTTTTCATTACTTTTTTAGTGTTTACATCTCTTAACATTATCTTCCCCCCCTAGTCTATAAGATTTTTAGCATAAGAATAATCAAATACTGGACCATCTATGCATATATATGTGTCATCCATTTTACAGTGTCCACATTTTCCTACTCCACAACACATTTTTCTTTCATAAGAAACCCATATATTTTTTTCATCTAAATCTCTTTTTAAGAATTCTCCCACAGTAAACTTCATCATCATTGGTGGTCCCACAACTATGGCAGACATGTTGTTTATATCTTCAATATTCAACTCAGGTATATATTTTGTTACAAGTCCAACATTACCTTCGTATCCTTCTTCTGCTCCATCAACTGTTATAAGAATATCGAGCTTTTTATTCCATTTTTCTAAATCAGCTTTAAATAATACATCCTTTGGAGATTTGAAACCTACTATTAATTTAAAACCTTTACATTTATCTGGGTTATTGTAGAAATGCTCAACTATTCCTCTAACTGGTGCCAATCCACTTCCCCCAGCAACAACTACAACTTCTCTTCCTTCATATAAACTTACATCAAATCCATTTCCATAAGGTCCTCTTATTAAAAATTTGTCCCCAACTTTGTAGTTAAATAATTCGCTAGTTACTTTCCCCACATTTCTTATGGTAAAATCTATATAATCTTCACCGTATCCACTTACTGATATTGGAGACTCTCCGTACTTTGGTATTGATATTTCATAAAATTTGCCTGGAAGTACATTTTTAATAGAAGTTTCTACCCTGAAAGTCCACTCTATTTCTGTATGTTTTACTATGTCTATTACTTTTGCTGCAACTGGCATATATGCATTCATTTATTTTTCCTCCTCATTAACTACTTTTTTAACTTTATCTATACACTCTGAAAATGATATATATTGTGGACATGCATCGTCGCATCTTCCACATCCTACACACATATCATATCCAAACCTCTTATTAAAGTCATGGATTTTGTGCATTACTTTAAATCTCATTCTTTCTCCTTGTTTCTTTCTAAATGAGTGGCCACCAGCCATGTCACTATATCCATCTACTTGACATGATGCCCATACTCTTCTTCTCTCTCCCACTCTTTCATTTTCTTTGTAGAATATATCTTGCATTGTGAAACAAGTACATGTTGGACATACAAAGTTACATCTTCCACAAGCTATACATCTTGCATCATATTCATTCCATATTTCATGTTTTGATAATTCCACTGGATTTATATTTCTTGGTACTTGCACTTCTATATTGTTTGATTTCACATAATCTACTTCAAATTCACATTCCTCACCATCAAATATGTTTAAATCATCGTCTTTTATATCTAAGTAAATTACATCTTCTCTTAGATTTAATCCCATAGAGTAGTTTTCTGCTTTATTTGACTTCATACTTACACAGAAACAGTTTCTATAACTTTCACTACACCCTATTAAAACAAATTTTACTTTTTCTCTTAACCTATTATAGAAGAAATCCTTTTCCAGTCCATTTTCTAAGTAAATTTGATCCAATCTTTTTACTCCATTTAAATCACATGCTCTTAGAAAAACTAATAACTTTTTATCATCTTGATCACTTGTTTTAAAGTCTTTTTCAGTGAAATAAAAAAGTACTTGATTTATTGGTAATATTACTTCTTTTGCTGAGAAGTTAGATTTTTTATTAAATTCTATATCCTCTATTCTTTCTATTTCTTCATATTTAGTTAAATCTGTGTCAGAGAAAGTCCCTTTAAATGGTTTTGTAACTGGTGCTAATATTTTGTATTCTAACTTTAATCTTTCTAAACCTTGATTAAATACTTGTTTATCTAATTTAATTTTCATATATTCTCCTCTCTTTTATCTTGTTAAAAAAATAATAGCATTTTGATCTACCCAAAGTCTGTGATAATAATCACAAAATTGTGAAGAAATTATGAATCTTATTTTTTTAATAAAAAAAAACACCTATTCTTATGAACTGCACCCTTCATGTGGAACAATATAAAACAACCTAGGCTACCTTTTTCTTGTATTTTACAGGAGAAAGGTAGTTTAATTTTGCCTGTATTCTTTCTTTGTTATAATAATCTATATATTGA
>NZ_JANKBY010000330.1:0-3915 GCF_024621905.1 Terrisporobacter muris | reverse complement strand
AGATAACCTCTTTATTAAGATTAAAATTCTTACTAGTTTATTTTTAACATTTTTTTAACAATCAGTCACATTATATCTAAACAGTATATCTAAAATTATTTAAATTTAGTATTTTCTCCCTTAATTTTTTATTGAATTTAGACATAAAAACTTTTAAACTATATATATTATTGTTAAAAAATATTCTAAAATTTTTTAGTATGCAACAGGAGGAATTATGAGTTATAAATTAATTGCATTAGATATTGATGGAACTTTAATCAATAGTTCACACCAGCTTACAGAAGGTGTAAAAAAAGCTATAAAAGAAGCAAAAGAAAAAGGTGTCAAAGTAGTTCTATGCACTGGTAGACCATTAAAAGGTGTCGAACAATTCTTAGAAGAGTTAAACCTTAAAGAAGAAGGTGACTATGCTGCTACTTTCAATGGTGCTTTAGTTCAAGATACATTTACTAAAAGCCCTGTATCTCACTTAACACTTAAGTATGAAGACTTAGTTGATTTGTATAATTTAAGCCTTGAAGTTGGGTCTAGAAGTCATTTCTATGATACAAAAACCCTTTATACTTTTAATAAAGATATCAGTGATTATACAGTATTAGAGTGTAACTTAACTGGAGTTCATTTAAATGTTACTACATTAGATGAAGTTCCTAAAGATATTGCCATGTCTAAATTCATGATGATAGACCATCCCGAAATATTAGATGAATGTATAAAAAAAATTCCTAAAGAATACTACGAAAAATATACCATAGTAAGAAGTACGCCTTCATTTTTAGAGTTTTTAAATGTAGGTGCAAATAAAGGTAGTGGTATATCTCTTCTGGCTAAAGAACTTGGTATAGATAAAGATGAAATAATCTGTGTTGGTGATGCAGAAAATGATAAGCACATGATAGAATATGCTGGTCTTGGGGTTGCCATGGGAAATGCTACTACAGAAATAAAGGATTTGGCTGATTATATTACTCTTTCTAATAATGAAGATGGAGTTGCTCATGTTATAAACAAATTTATACTAGAAGAAAGATAATGAAAAAGGAATTGCTTAATATAACCTAAGTAATTCCTTTTTCTATGCGCTTATAGACATAAACATTGAATAATTGTAAAATACTCCTTGTCGTAATTTATAAAAAATATATTTAAAAAGAGTACCTATTATGGAGAGTACTAATTCTATAGACATATATAAATTATTTTTGGAAAATATACCTTATCCTGTATGGATACAAGGTATTGATAGAAAAATAATCTTTATAAATGATCATTATGAGAATCTATATAATGTAAATGCCAGCGATATAATCAGAAAGAAAACTATTGATGCAGTATCTAAGGGAAAAGCTAATATTTATAATGAACAACTAAAAAAACCTTAATTACAAAAAATTGACTATGTCTGAAGCTCTTATCAAAGATTCATATTTTAGATCATATGTATTTCCTATTCTTGATAAAAATCAAGAGGTACAAGGTGTTGCAGGTATAGTTATTGATATAAATGAGAAAAAACAAAAACAACTAGAATTGATACACTTCCTTAGTCAATCTTCTACAAAGACGAAATTTCCATATACCTTGGCTATAATAAAGCATTTTCAGATAACTTTAAAAATCTACATAAATACGATTTGTTAGCTGATAATAGTATATTAAAAAAACAGACTTAGATTTAATGTCCGAAAAACATAAAGTTATGAATTTCTACAGGCAAGATAAAGAGGTTTTGAAAACTAAAAAAATAATTAGCTTTGAAAAAACTGCTATAAGCACCCTGATGGTCATATAGTAATTGAAGAAAGTGTAAAAACACCAATAATAGATGACCATGGGAATATAAGTGGCATAGTTGGAATTTCAAGAGATATCACTCAACATAAAGTATTAGAAGAAAAATTAAGGTATTTGAGCGAGATAGATGTACTTACAGATCTTTATAATAGAAATAGCTTGGAAGAAAAAAACTTAGAAACTAAGGAACTTGCTCAAAGAGTAACTAAATATGCCTTGGATTTAGAAGAAAAACTAAACTTTAAGATTTCCGAATTAGATGAATTAATTTTAGTAGCTACCCTACATGATATTGATAAAATAGGTATTTGTGAAGATATATTACTAAAATCTAGTTCTCTTAACTAATAAGAATTTGAAATAATGAAAACTCACCCAGAAAAGGGATATCGTATTATAAACGCTTCTAATGAGCTGTATACTGTAGCAAAAGGAGTGATTACACATCATGAAAGATGGGATGATAATGGCTATCCACTTGGATTAAAAAAAGAAGAAATACCTTTAGTATCTAGAATAATTAATATTGCAGACTCTTTCGATGTTATGACTAATAATAGGCCTTATAAAAGCGCTATGAGTAAAAATAAAGCAATAAAAGAACTTGAGAAATGTGCTGGAACACAATTTGATCCTACCTTATTTCAATCTTTTATAGAATATATTAATGATATAGGAGAATAATTCCCCTATATCATTAATATATTTATGCTAATTCTGCTTTTTCAATATCCTTTTTAATTATGGACTTTTTATAGTAAGTTCTAAATAAAGAAGAAACAACTATAACGCCAAGAGCTATAGATCCACTAGCAAATAATACATTTGCGCCTGTTGTGAAAGCTTGTTGGAAGTCTCCTTCTATAACATAAGACATTGTATTATATAATCCAAGACCTGGAATTAAAGTTATTATACCCGGAACAACAAATAAAATAGTTGGTTTTTTCATTTTCCTTGCCAATACCTCACATAACAAAGCTGCTATAGATGACGCAATAAAGTTCGAACTCATCATATCAAACCCTATTCTCATTAAAAGTACATATATAATCCAAGATGTCATTCCAATAGCTCCAGATATATATAATGTCTTTTGGGGAGAGTTTAAAAATACAGCAAAGCCAACTGCTGCTAAATATGAAAATATTATGTGTATATAAAGTGGCATCCAAATCATTATAATAATCCTCCCCATTTCACATATGAGTTCATAGAAATACCTACACCAACCGCTATGGCTGTAGCAATTATTCCTGCATCAATTGCTCTACCAACTCCAGACATTAGTTCTCCTGATACTAAATCTCTTATAGCTTTTATAAATGGTACTCCTGGCAAAAGTGGCATTATGGAACCAACTATCAACATTTTCGGTGTATCTAGGATTCCAACTTCAACTAAGCCTATACCACAAATTCCTATTATTATAGATGCAACTAATGTTGCAAATACAGGTATATTACTTACTTTTTTCACTTTTTCAAAAGTAATCATTGCAATTACAGATGTGATAAGCGTCAACATAAATGTAAGTACATTGTCCCCACCTACTAATACGGCAAAACTGGAAGATCCTATAGCAGTCCAAATATTCACTGCTTTTTGGGTATGAGGTGGCTTGAATTCTAAATTCTTTAATTCATATATTGCTTCTTCAACAGGCATACCTACATTGCTAACGAATTTCCTAGAGAAATCATTTAGTACATCAATTACATTTAAATTAATACATCTACTTTCTATTACCTTCATAAAAGTATATCCATCAAATCTATCATCAGATACTATGATTGTGTTAGGTGCCATAAATACATTTATATGAGAAAATCCCCTTGATTTACAAATCCTTTTCACAGTATCTTCAACTCTAAATGTTTCTGCCCCGTTTGCAAGCATTAATTGTCCTATAAATGTGGCTAATCTTAGCACATCTTTTTTATATTTGTGATTATTTTTTTCTATCATAAACATACTCCTCATGTCTATTATAATTCTACTAGAAATAGATTATATCATTTCATTTTCAATATATAAAGAGAAAATTTATTTATTTCAATATAATAATTTTATACAAATATTTAAAAAGGTATTGATAAAAAATCAATACCTTAGATC
>NZ_JANKBY010000032.1:0-20863 GCF_024621905.1 Terrisporobacter muris | reverse complement strand
TTACATTTATTTTTAGCTAATTATATTTTTTTAAAATACTATATATGCAGTAAAAAATATTGTTATATAAATTTTTAATATTGCTAATCATATATTTATACAACACATATTCTATCAATAATATAACTAAAGGAGAAAAAAATTATGGATATTAATGCTAAAATAGCCTTAAATAGTCTTAAAATGGAAATAGCCAGTGAGCTCGGATATAACTATAACGGTCTTACAGATAAGGTCGAAAGCAATGCTCCTCAAAACACTTTAATGGGTCATGCAAAAAATGTATTGGCTGGTGAAGAAGTAGGTGGCCAAGTAAGTAAAAGATTAGTTGAAATGGGTGAAAAGGCTTTATTAGAAAAATATAATTCTGAAAAATAAGAGCTTTAGATAATATTACTACTTAAATAAAGAATCCGATAGGTAATCTATTGGATTCTTTATTTGCAATTATATTCTTGCAATCTCCTACTTCCAATAAATTATTCTATTGTTGGATTCCATTTATCCCCTATATTATCAATTGATAATATTATTATGTATTTTTTTACATTAATATAAAATTTTATATTTTTATAAAATCTTGTCGAATTTTGTATTTACAAATAAATTGTTTTATCGTATAATAATTCTTGTACATACGAGGAAAACTTTTAACTTTTTAGGAAAGGCTTCTCCTCAATGAATAATTCCTTAAATATGGAATAAAAGCCTTAAATTAGGTATTATAATGATTTAATATTTTTAGGAGGAAATCGATATGATTCAAATTTTAACAGGTACTGCTTTATTATTAGTAGTATTAGCATTATTTACTTTATTCAGTTACAAAGCTCCACAAGGTATGAAGGCAATGGGTGCATTAGCAAACGCTGCATGTGCAAGTTTCCTTGTTGAAGCATTCCACTTCTCTTTATTTGGAGAACAAATGGGAATTAAATTCTTAGAAGGTGTTGGTGCTGCAAACGGTAGCCTAGGTGGTGTTGCTGCTGGTATATTAGTTCCTTTAGCACTTGGTGTATCACCAGTTTATGCTGTATTAGTTGGTTTAACAGTTTCAGGATTCGGAATACTTCCAGGATTTATAGCTGGTTACTTAGTATCATTTGTTATAAAATTCTTAGAAAAGAAAGTTCCTGCTGGACTTGATTTAATAGTTATAATAGTAGTTGCTGCTCCTTTAACTAGAGGAATAGCTATGGTAATGGATCCAGTTGTAAAAAATACTTTACTTCAAATAGGACAAGTATTAATACAAGCTCAAGCAACTTCTCCAATATTAATGGGATTAATACTTGGTGGTTTAATAACAGTTGTTGCTACTGCTCCACTTAGCTCAATGGCTTTAACTTCTATAATAGGTTTAACAGGTGTTCCAATGGGAATAGGTGCTCTTGCAGTATTTGGTTCTTCTTTCATGAACTATGTATTCTTCTCAAAAATGAAGTTCGGTTCTAAAAAAGATACTATAGCTGTTGCTATAGAACCATTAACTCAATCAGATATAATATCTGCTAACCCAATTCCAGTATATGTTACTAACTTCATAGGTGGTGCTATGTCTGGTATAATAGTTGCTTTAATGGGAATTGAAGTTGGTACTCCAGGTCTTGCTACTCCAATAGCTGGTTTCGCAGTATCTGTTGCACAAAACGGAGTTAACGGATTAATGGCTGCTGCTGGATGCGCTGTAGTAAGTATAATAGCTGGATTTATAGGAGCTGCTATATTCAAAAATACAAAAATAAAAACTGCTGATGAAATTCGTGGAGTTCAATCAGAAGAGTCTCAAGCAGTTTCTGCTTAATATATACACAAAAATAACCGAGATATTTGTCTCGGTTATTTTTTTCTTATAAGTATATTTTTAGTAAGATAGTCACACATACTACTTTATAGTTTCTCCCTTCTTTTTGTAGATTTTATAAATAACTCTTGTAGTTTTTCTTCATCATCTTCTTCAATACTTTTTTTTATTTCATCAAATTCTTTTTCAAATCTATTCATTACCTTTAATAAATTTTCTTTGTTTCCTAAAAATAACAAACTCCATAACTTTTCATTCATATTGGCAATTCTAGTTAAATCTCTGTAACTATCACCTATAAACTCACCTGTATTTCTACCTTCAATATCACTATTAATTAGTGCCACAGCCAAAACATGAGGTAACTGGCTAGTGAAAGCTATCATTTCATCATGAAATTGTGGAGAAGTTCTTTTTATATGCTTAAATCCCATTTCATAAGCTAGTTTTTCTATTAGTTTTAAATTTTCTTCTTTATTTTTTTCAGTTTTAATTATTAAAAAGTTTGCACCTTTAAATACTTCATTTGTGGCATAATCTATACCTTTCTTTTCTCTTCCAGCCATTGGATGGGCAAATACAAAATCAATATCTTCAGGCAAAATCTCAATTATATCATGAATAAACAACTCCTTGATTCCTGTAACATCTGTTATTATGGCATTTTCTTTAAACTTTTCTTTATTTCTAACAATAAAATCTTTTACTAAATTAGGATATATGGCAAGAACTACTAAGTCTACATGAGAAATTATTTCATCTTCATTTGTAAATCCTTCTTTTATAATACCTAGTTTTTTTGCTTTGTATAAGGTATCTGGATTTTTGTCTACTCCATAAACTTTTGTATACCCTGCCTCTTTCAGAGCCATGGCATATCCTCCACCAATAATCCCAAGACCTATAATTAATATTTTCATAAACCACCTCTTAAATTTCTTTCTTTTTATAACATCCCAATAATTTAAAATATTTGCATTTTTTTTCAATTAGATTTATGGCATTTTTTACATTTTCATCATTTATATTTCCCTCAAAATCCACATACAGCACATACTCCCATAAGTGGTTTTTACTTGGTCTAGATTCTACTTTTACCATATTTATTTGATTTTGGGCAAAATACCCTAGTAAATTATATAATGTTCCTGCTTTATTATCCAATGAAAAAGTTACTGTCATTTTGTTACAATCTTCTCTTAATTCTAGATTTTTGCTAATTATCACAAACTTTGTATTGTTACTTTCATTATCGTTTATTTCTTCCTCTATTACATCTAGTCCATAGATTTTGGCTGCTCTAGTACTTGCAATGGCAGCCTTGCTCTTATCATTTAACTCAGAAACATGTTTTGCACTTATGGCAGTGTTATAAAAATATATTAATTTTAAATCTTCATGATCTTTAAAGAAAATTTTGCTTTGTTCAAAACCTTGAGGGTGAGAATATACTTCTTCAATGTCTTCCACTTTAGCACCTTTTATTCCTACTAGATTTTGTTTTATTTTTATGCACTCTTCTCCCACAATATAAAATCCATACTTTGATAATAAATCATAAACGGCTGTTATAGCTCCTGTACATGAATTTTCAAAAGGTAGTATGCCATAATCTATTTCATCTTTCTTTAAACCAATAAATACATCCTCAAACTTTTCATAATTTACAGTATCTTGATTATATCCGAAAAATTCAATCATTGCTTCTTCACTAAAAGAACCTTTTACTCCTTGATATCCAACCTTAATATTACTTTTATCTTTACTTGAAATCCCTTGCCTATAATCATATAAATCCACCACCATTCCCCCTTTTTAACTATTTTTTATAAGATCTAAAATTCCAACAGCGCTAACACCTTCTATAACAGGTACAGCTCTTTGTACAATACAAGGATCATGCCTTCCTTCAATTTGCAAAGTTGTCTCTTCCATAGTAGAAATATTTATACTATTTTGCTCTTTGTATACAGAAGGTGTAGGCTTAATTGCCACTCTAAAAATTATGGGCATTCCATTTGTAATTCCTCCAATTATTCCACCATTATTATTAGTTTTAGTTTTTACTTTTCCTTCCTTTAAATAATACTCATCATTTGATTTTGAACCTTTCATTTTAGAAATGTCAAATCCCATTCCAAATTCAACACCCTTTACTGCTGGAACAGAGAATATTAAATGAGCTAGAGTTGATTCAACAGAATCGAAGAATGGACTTCCTATACCTGCTTTTATCCCAAGAACCATACATTCTATAATTCCTCCCACAGAATCGCCCTCTTTCCTAGCACTTAGAATTTCATTTTTCATTTTTTCTTCTAAGTTTTTTTTAATCAAAGGAAACTCTTCATATTTTAAAGAATTTATAAATAATTTATCTAAGTCACAATCTAAAAAACTTTTGTCCTCCATATCTCCTATAGATTTAATGTGAGCCACAATTTCTATACCACTTTTTCTTAGTATTTGTTTACAAATAGCTCCTACAAATACCAAAGGTGCTGTTATCCTTCCAGAAAAATGACCTCCTCCTCTATAATCATTAAATCCTTTATACTTAACAAAACCTGGATAATCTCCATGACCTGGTCTCATTACATCTTTAATTTTAGAATAGTCCTTAGACTTATTATCACTATTTCTAATAATTGCACAAAGAGGTGTTCCCGTAGTTTTTCCTTCAAAATACCCACTCAGTATTTCTGGCACATCACTTTCTTTTCTAGCTGTGGAGAGATTATTTTTCCCAGGAGCTCTTCTTCTCATCTCCCTCATGATTTCTTCCATATCTAGAGGAAATCCTGGAGGCAAATTATCTATATTAATTCCTATGGCATTTCCATGGGATTCTCCAAAAATAGAAAGTTTTATATTATTTCCCCACATTCCACTCAACTGTAATCCCCCCTATTTTTTCAAAATCTTCAAAAAATTTTGGATATGATTTTGATACACAATCATAATCCTTAATCACAATAGGCATCTTACATCTAGAAGAAACTACAGCTAGCGTCATTGCTATCCTATGGTCATTATGACTCCAAACTACTTTGTCACCTTGCAATTCATCAACTCCATCAATTATAATACTCTCTTCTTTTTCAATAATGTTAGCTCCCAATTTATTCAGTTCACTAGTTATGGCAGCTAGCCTATCACATTCTTTTATCCTAAGCCTTCCTACATTTACTATTTCAGTTCTTCCCTTTGCTAATGCTGCCACTGAAGCAAGTACTGGAATTATATCTGGACATTGACTTCCATCAATATAAGTTGATTTTAGTTTTTTCTTTCTTTTTCCTTCAATCTCATTACCTTTCACCATAATTTCCACATTCATTTTTTTCAAAATATCAATAATTTCTTTATCTCCTTGAAGAGAATTAATATCAAGATCTTTACACACAATTTCATTACCTATGGCATCTGCGCATAAAAAGAATGCTCCTTGAGAATAATCCCCCTCTACTCTATAATTTCTTGCCTCATATTTTTGATTGCCTTTAATTATAAATTCTTTATAATCTTTATTTATTATTTCAATACCAAAGTCTTTCATAACTTTTAAAGTTAAATCCACATAAGACTTTGACTCAAAATTTGTTGTAATAATAATCTTTGAATCTTCTTTTAGCAGTGGAAGAGTAAACAATAAACCACTTATAAACTGCGAGCTCACATTGCCTTCCACTTCAAAAGTTCCACCTTTTAGCTCTCCTCTTATTTCTAAATTAAGATTATCCTTTTCATAAGAATAGTGAATATTTTGTTTGTCAAAGATATTGTAGTATGTGGTAAGCGGTCTTTTTCCCAAGTTCCCCTTTCCAACAAATTTGCTACTTCCTTTAAACAACAAGCTTATGGGAACTAAAAATCTTAAAGTTGATCCTGATTCATTACAATCAATTATCCTATTGTTTTCTGTACTTTGTATATCTTTGTAAGCTCCAACTATCTCAACATAATCTTCATTCTTTGTGATGATAGCACCTAAAGACTTCATAGCGTCTATGGATGCAATAATATCATCAGAGTAATCTATATTATCAATTCTACAGGAATTATCACTTAAGGCTGCACAAATTATTGCTCTATGTGCCATACTTTTTGAAGGAGGTATTTTAACTTCCCCTTTTAATTTCGACGGATAAATTTTCAAATCTCCCATTTTTATCCTCCTTTCTTTCATCCAAATTTTTATTATTTAAAATCACTTTATTTTAGATAAACATCTTCAACCAAATGTAAGATTTATATTTCTCTACCAACTGCATTAGCAATTACTTTAAGTTCATTCATTAAGTCTGCAAACACTTCTGGCTTTATTGATTGAGCACCATCACATAAGGCATTTTTAGGATCATTATGAACTTCTATAATAAGGCCATCTGCCCCAACTGCTATTGCTGCTTTTGCAAGAGATTCTACCATCCACCATTTTCCTGTGGCATGACTTGGATCAACTACTACTGGAAGATGACTTAATTTTTTAATTGCCGGAATCATGCTTAAATCTAGGGTATTTCTTGTGTAAGTTTCAAAAGTTCTTATTCCCCTTTCACAAAGTATTACATTTTCATTTCCTCCAGCCATGATGTATTCTGCACTCATCAATAACTCTTCTATCGTTGCTGACAAACCTCTTTTTAATAAAATTGGTTTATCTGTTTTTCCTAATTCTTTTAATAAATCGAAGTTTTGCATATTTCTAGCCCCTACTTGAATTATATCTGTAGATTCTATGAATTTTGATATATCACAAGGAGACATTATTTCTGTTACTATTGGAAGCCCTGTTTCTTCTTTAGCTTTATTTAATAAGTCTAGTCCTTCATACTTTAGTCCTTGAAAACTGTAAGGTGAAGTTCTAGGTTTGAATGCACCACCTCTTAAAAATCCTCCACCGTACTTTTTAACCTCGTTAGCTACTAATTTTATTTGTTCCTCACTTTCCACTGAACAAGGCCCTGCTATCATAGCAATCTTCTTTCCACCAATTTTTCTACCACAAACATTTACAACAGTATTTTCTGGGTGGAACATCCTATTTGCTTTTTTAAAAGGTTCTTGCACCTTCATAACCTTTTGCACACATTCATGAGCTTCAATTGACCATTGATCTATATTTCTTGTATCACCAACTAATCCCAGTATAGTACACTCTGTTCCCTTACTTTTGTCCACTGTTACATTTAAACTTTCCAACTCTTTTATTAATCTTTCTACTTCTTCTTCACTAGTTTTGGGGTTTAAAATTACTACCATTTTTACTTCCTCCTTAAATTTTTTTGTAATAAAAAAGAGAACCCATAATGAGTTCTCTAAAATAATCAGATTTAAAATACACTTAGACACTAATGCCTATAAATATATTAAGACCTATAATAACTCATTAGAAAAGATTTTATATTTTTTTCTGCAAAAGAAGTAGCCAGCGCTAAAATAAAAGCCCCAGAACATAAAATAGAAAAAGCTATAAAATTTTGCAGTTAAATTCTTTTCTAATTGATTCATGATTATTATTCCTTTCTTAATATTTTTATTTGTGTTGATTAAATACTATTCATCTTTTACTTATTTGTCAACTTATTTATTTCTATTTTTCATTAATTTAATTTTTTTATACATTATTATTAAATAAATTTTATTTTTTAAACTATAATAGGCACTTTACTTATTGATTTTTTTGAATTATAGTACAAAAAAAACTGTAGATGAAAAAATCAACTACAGCCTTTTTATAAAATATATTAACTTTTATCCAAAGTATCTTTCTAATAATCCTAAGAATGCTTTACCATGTCTAGCTTCATCTTTACACATTTCATGAACTGTATCATGTATAGCATCTAATCCTAATTCTTTAGCTCTCTTAGCTATTTTTAATTTTCCTTCAGTAGCTCCGTATTCAGCTTCAACTCTTGCTTCTAAGTTAGCTTTAGTATCAGCAACTACAACTTCTCCTAATAATTCAGCAAATTTAGCAGCATGCTCTGCTTCTTCGAAAGCTATTCTTTGGTAAGCTTCAGCAACTTCTGGATATCCTTCTCTATCAGCTTGTCTTGACATAGCTAGGTACATACCAACTTCTGTACATTCTCCAGTGAAGTTAGCTCTAAGTCCTTCTAATACATCTTCGTCTACTCCTTGAGCTACTCCTATTCTGTGCTCATCAGCCCAGTTTAATGTTCCTGACATTTCTTCGAATTTGTCAGCTCCTACTTTACACACTGGACATACTTCTGGGGCAGTCTCTCCTTCATGTATATATCCACATACTGTACATACGAATTTTTTCATTTTTAATATCCTCCTAATAATTATATATCTTTTATCTATAAACTATAGATACCACCTGATTTGTAAATTAAACAAATTTTGTAAAATTTTCAAACATATTTTATAAATCAGGCTCAATGAAAATTTTAACACTTTTACCAATAAATTTCTAGTGTTTAATTATTATTTTAAGTTAAAATCAAACACTAGAATTTAATTTTCTTAATGTAATATCCACTATATATTTTTTATAAATCATAACCTAACATTAGAACAATTTTTTCAACTTCTTCTTTATTTTCTTCATTATCCTTTTCTCCCAAATGAATACATCTATTTGGTTTAAAACTCCCATTTATTAATTTAGCAGAAAAAGCAAGACATGTTGCAACTCCACATTTTCCACAGTTTATTTTAGGTAAAAATTCGTACACATCTATAGGGCTTGGTAATCTTCGCATTTCCTCGTTTGGAATGATTTCATCTTTTTTGTCCGCACATTCATTTATAATATTTTTTATATAATCTAGTGTTTCAAAAGCATCTGTTTCATTTAACAATTTTGATACTGCCACCTCTTCTTTGTACATAATGATTATCTTAGGCCCATTATTAAATGTTAGTGTTCCTGCTTTTTTATTGTATATTCCTGTTTTAAGATATGTATTTAAATAAGGAAATAAATCTTCTATAGTTCTAGAAAAACTTCCTTTAATTCTTATTCTGTTAGAATCTGTAGTACAAGGTTGTATAAATTTTAAATCTAAACTTTCTAAGTACATTTATTTTCTCCCTTTTTATAAATTATTTAGTGCATAAGCCAACTTATCTATATCCTTTTTTTCAGTAAAATAACCGAAGCTCACCCTTACTGTTCCAATTTCCTTGGTTCCTATTACCTCATGAGCACAAGGAGAACAGTGTAAACCTGCCCTTACCATAATTCCAAACTTATCATCCAAAATATGAGCCACTTCTTCTGCTCTTTTATTTTTTATATTAAAAGATATTACTGGTGTAATTTTCTCACTATCCCTTGGACCATAAATTTCTATATCTTTAACCTTATTTAAGGCTTTCAAAGCATAATCTGTCAAACTTTTCTCTTTTTCATGGATATTTTCTACTTTCTCTTTTATTAAATATTTAACAGACTCTCTTAAACCACAAATACCACTCACATTAAGAGTTCCTGTTTCAAGTTTATTTGGATAATAATCAACTTGATATTCATAAGCTGAGTCTCCACCAGTTCCTCCAGATTTTATTGAATCTATATTATAGTCACAATTTATAATAATTCCGCCCGTACCCATAGGACCTAGCAAACTTTTGTGACCTGTAAATGTAAGTATATCTATATTATCTTTGCAAACATCTAATGGATATCCTCCACAAACTTGAGCACCATCTACCACAAAAGGAATTTTATTTTCCCTTGCAATCTTCCCAATTTCCTCAATTGGCTGTATAGTACCAATAACATTTGATGCTCCTGTAAATATAATAAGTTTTGTATTTTCTTTTATTAATTTCTTTACATCTTCTGATCTAGTTAATCCCTGATTATCACATTTTACTTTACTTATTTCTATATTTCTTTCCTTTTCTAAAGTTTTTAATGTTCTCCATACTGCATTATGCTCTAAAGAACTTGTTATTACATGATCATTTTCTTTTAACATACCCCTAAGAACCATATTTATGGATTCCGTCACATTTGATGTAAATATAACATTTTTAGGATTATTAAAATTAAACAACTCACCAATAAGTTTTCTACATTCGTATATTATAAAATCTGATTCCATTGCTTTTTTATATGCTCCTCTACCAGAACTAGTCCCATTATTAGTCATAAAATCATATACTGCCTCACTTACTTCTTTTGGCTTTGGAAAAGATGTTGCTGCATTATCTAAATATATTTTCACATTAATTCCTCCCCAGCTACATTTCCATAATATTACATCTCATATAAATGATAGCATATTTCTTACAAATAAATATATTTTAGATTACTTAATTTCATTTATATAATACATTAATATTTTCTATATAAAAAATTATATAAAGTCAACAGTAGAATAATCTTTCTTTTTCTGATAAAATACTAAAGACATTATTTTTAGAGGGTGATATATAAATGAGAAATAAAGGCATATTTATAGCAATAGAAGGTCCTATTGGCGCAGGTAAAACTACTTTAGCAAATTTACTAAACGACCACTTAGGCTATACTCTACTTAGAGAAATTGTAGAAGAAAATCCATTTTTATCAAAATTTTATACTGATATTAAGGAATATGCTTTACAAACAGAAGCATTTTTTTTATTCAATAGAGTAAAACAACTTGAAGATGTGAACAAAAATATACTTGGTCAATCTAAAGGAGTTGTAAGCGATTATCATATTGTGAAAAACCTTATTTTTGCTGGTATAACACTTGATAACAATCAATTCCACAGATATAAGCAAGTTTATAACATATTCGTAAATGATTTACCACAACCAGATATAGTAATCTACTTAAATTCAAATACTGATGTATTAATGAATAGAATAGCAAATAGAGATAGAAGTTTTGAAAGACAAATGGACAGAAATTATATTGATAACCTTCGTAATGAGTACAAATATTATTTCAACCCACTTTCTATTAAACATAACTTCACTGGTAAAGAACCTGTAATTATAGAAATTGATAATTCAAATTTAGATTTTTTAAATAATCTGGAAGATAGAAAATACATTATAAACAAAGTTGAAGAGGCAATCTCATCTTTAGGAGGAAAGACAGAATGTTCAAATTAGAAAATAAAAGTGACAAATGTGCAAACAGAGATTTATTTATAACTGTTGCAGGAAATGTAGGGGCTGGAAAATCTACATTAACAAAATTAGTAGGAGAAAGACTTGGATTTGAAACTCACTTTGAAAAAGTTGATGGAAATCCATACTTAGAAGATTTCTACAAAGATCAAGACAAATGGGGATTCCATTTACAACTGTACTTCTTGGCTCAAAGATTTAAGCAACAAAAAGAAATTCATGCTAATGGACTAAATAATATACAAGATAGAAGTATATATGAGGATGTGGAAATATTCGCTAGAAACTTATATGACAACGGTAAAATGACTAAAAGAGACTATATAACTTATAGAGATTTATTCAATGATATGGTTCCACACCTTAGAACACCCGATTTAATGATTTACCTTGATGGCTCAATCGATACTATAATAGAAAGAATAAACTTAAGATCTCGTGATATGGAAAAAAGTGTTGATATAAAATACTGGACAAACCTTCATAATAGATATGAAAACTGGATAAAAGAATATAATGCTTCTCCAGTTTTATATGTAAACATTAATGAAGTTGATTTAATAAATAAACCAGAACATTTGGATATGTTATGTAAAAAGATAAAAGAAACTTTAAATATATAATAAACTCCGTAAAACTTAGTAAGTTTAGAATTTGTTAATTTTAAAAGGATTGCTAATAAAATTATTTATTAGCAATCCTTTTATATTTACTCCATTTGCGACTCAACTAAATCCTTTGATAATTCTTCCAAAGGTTTCTTTTTAAGGAAAGATAATTTAGTTTCAGAAATTATAATAGATGCAAAAATTATAATACATCCTATTATCATTCTAAGAGTTAATATTTCATGGAAAATTATCACTGACATAATTGTTCCAAATACTGATTCAGTAGATAAAATTATAGCTGATTTTGTTTGATCCACCCTTGATTGACAAATAGTTTGTAATAAAAAGCCGATAGCAGTACTAAACACTCCTAGATACAAGGCTCCAATAAAACCTACTGGACTTGATTGAAGTTGTGTTTGACCAATTATCATTTGTAATGCAAAAGACAAAATAAATGCAACTGCAAATTGTGTAACAGTTAACACATAAGAATTGCATTTACTACTAAACTCTCCAGTAAAGAAAATATGAAAAGCAAAGGCGATTGCACATAAAAATGTTAAGAAATCTCCAAAGTTTACACTTAAATCAGGCTCTAAAGACAATACTCCGATTCCTAAAAGTGCCATAAAACTACCAATAACACCTATTTTGTCTAATTTCCTCCTATATAAAATAAATCCTATAAATGGTACTATAACAACATTTGCAGCTGTTATAAAAGCATTTTTCGAAACAGTTGTATATACTAATCCTATTGTTTGTGCAGAAAATCCTATAAATGAAAATAGACCTAGCCATGCTCCTGCTATTAAAGACTCTTTTGTAATATTTTCTTTAATTTTCTTATAAAATACTATTCCTAATATAATACTTGCTATGAAAAATCTAAGCGTCAATGTTTGTATGGGAGTAAGTCCTCCATCTAAGGCCAATTTTGTCCCTATAAATCCACTTCCCCATATAATTGCTATTACAAATAATCCAATTTCTCCAATGTATTTTTTCATCTGATACCTCCTTGTTTGACTTTACAATTCTATGGTATCTTAGTTGGATATATTTGTAAATAAAGTACATGAAAATTTTACTTCTCTTAAATCACTATCTTGGTAAAATAACAAATAAAATCATGTTATATAAATGCTTAATTATGCTTATCTTATGTTTACACATGATATGTTTCATTAACTATAAGTAAATTAGGAAGTAATTATGGATATTAATGCTAAAATCGCTTTAAATAGCCTTAAAATGGAAATAGCTAATAAGCTTGGATATAACTATAACACCATTACAGATAGAGTAGAAAGTAATGCTCCTCAAAACACATTGATGGGACATGCTAAAAATGTGCTTGCTGGCGAAGAAGTTGGAGGTCAAGTAAATAAAAGATTGGTTGAAATAGGTGAGAAATCTTTATTGTACAAATATAATTCCCAAAAGTAAGCTTGCCTAGGATATGTAAAATACCCTATATAGCAGACCTTTTTATTAATTGTCTACCCTACAGGGTACATTTTAATATTTTATTAATTCTTTATTATTCTTTCCATTATTCCTAAAACTACACCATCATTACTCACAGTATCTGTCACATAATTAGAAATTTTTTTAACATCATCAGAAGCATTTCCCATTGCTATACCACATCTAACTTCCCTTAGCATGTCTATATCATTTTTCCCATCACCAAATGCGTATGTATTTTCTATAGGTATATTTAAATAATTTATAACTCTTAAAATTGCCTTTGATTTAGTGTTTTTCTTTATATATACTTCAATAGCTCTTTTATTTATACTGCTAAAATAATCACACTGTTTATTTTTACTTATAAGGCTTATACATAAATTTTCCATTGCATCATCTTTGCACAACATCTCGACCTTATATATATCAATTTCTTCACATTTATAATCATCTTTTATATAATTTTTAGGAACTTCAATTTTATCTAGATAATCATGAAAATTTTTAAAATGCTTTTTCATGTAACAATGCTTTTCTCCCTGAAGTACGTATTCTATATTATTACTTTCTAGTTCATCTACTAAATACTTAATAAATTCTTTATCAATGGAATCACTATGAATAGTTTCGTTATTAATTATAATGTGAGCTCCATTTGCTAAAATAAATCCATCAAATCCAAATTCTAAAATGGATTTTGGTAAAAATGCATAGGGTCTTCCTGTTGCAATAAAAGCATAGTCTCCATTTTTCTGTATATTTTTTATTGCTTGTTTTACTCCTGGACTAATATCTTTTATCCCTTTCATAGAATCTATTAAGGTACCATCTATATCAAAAAATGCTATTCTTTTCATTCTTTACACCTTCTTTTTATTATTGTCGTCAACGACCTAAAGTGATTTGAGCACACAATAACTCAAAACAGATTATTTAATTAGTCTAATAGTTGTGATTTATAACTTCCTTGATACTAAAAAATAAACGGTAAATTAATTATAATTTACCGTTTATTTTTATGTGTGCTAGCTCATTTTTATATTAGCTAGTTTACTTCTAAAATTTATATTAATATTGTGTATCTAATAATCCACAGAATGCGTCTACTGGACTTACTCCTATAAATTCAGAACGTCCTACCATTTTTTCAACTAATGCTTTTAATGTGCTCTCTTTTCCATCATAAGCATTTATATAAGTCTTAACTTGAGGTACATCAGCTAAGTGGAATGGACTTTGTATTGAAACAAATATTGTCGGTACTTCATTTACATAGAATGGTATATCTGGAGTACCTTTACTTGCTGGCCATTCTATACGTTGATGAGTATTAGGTGCAACATTAGCAACATTTATTATTAAATCATAGTTATCTGTTAAATCAGATATTGGACGTTTTTGAGCATAAACATTCATTATAGCTCCCATAAGCTCTTCTTTAGGAAGTTTCATTATTTTATCCATTGGAGATTCATATATCTCAACTTCATGACCTTCTGCTTCTAATAACTCTTTTAAATTTTCTATTGGTGTTTTCTTTCCACCATTCATCATAGCCATTAATTTACCAAATCCACTGTCAATACCTTTTACTTCAACAAGTAAAATACGCTTATGTTTTTCAGTAGTAATTGGGAATATGCCTTCCTTATTCTTTACTAAAGTTATAGCTTTATCAGATACTTCTGCTTCTATAGCAGTATTTTCAGGTAATCCTATCTTAGCCATAGCTTCCTCTTTTTTAGGTAATATTTCTGTTTTAGCTTTTGTGTGTAAACCTAAAGCTGCTTTTGTTCCTAATATTCTAGTTAAAGCTTCTTCTAATCTTTCATCAGTTATTATTCCTTTTTTGTATCCATCCATCATGTATCCGAAATCTTCATCTGGATCATTAAAGAATAAGAATAAATCAGAACCTGCAGCTATAGCAGTTGGTAACATTTCACTACGCTTTAATGGAGAGGTCATAGCAACCATGTGAGAAGCATCAGTTACAACTAAACCATTGAAGTTCATTTTTTCTCTTAATAAATCAGTTAATATATATTTACTTAATGTTGCTGGCATTACTAATTCTTCAGTAGTTGCTTCTGGATTGAAGTAACGTACGTATTCTGGTAATGCTATATGTCCTGCCATTATTGATGGAAGTCCAGCTTCAAATAACCCACCGTAAACTCTACCAAAAGTTGCATCCCATTCTTCTACTGATAGCCAGTTTGGTGCGAAAGATAAATGTTGATCTCTTTCATCTATACCATCTCCAGGGAAGTGTTTAGCAGCAGGAGCTATTCCACTTTCCATTATACCTCTCATATATTCTAATGATAATTCTAAAGTTTGTTCTACATCAGCAGACCAAGTTCTTGTAGATATTATTGGGTTTCTCCAGTTTCTATTTATATCTACAATTGGAGCAAAACTCCAGTTACAACCTATAGCAGCAGCTTCTACACCAGATACCCTCCCCATTTCATAAGCATATCTTTTATCATTTGTTGCAGCTATTTTTACTTCATTACCAACATATGTACCATCTGTACATGCTCCATTACCACCTGCTTCAGTATTAGCAGCTATTAATAGAGGTATTTTAGAATTTTCTTGAAGTATTCTATTTTGCTCATACACTTCTTCAGCTTTTCCTGGGTTATAACGAACACCTGCTATATGATAGTTATCTAATATACTCTTTAGATACTCTTCATCTCTACTTGCTCCCATGTTAATAAATAATTGACCTATTTTTTCTTCTATAGTCATATTTGCTATTGTATCTTTTACCCATTTTATACCTTGCTCATCAAGATTATAAGGTTTTGCTTTTAAGTTTACCATTGTCTGTCCCCCTAATCGGTTTTTATTATACTAGTATACTAGTAATTTTATTATTTTTTATTATATATTTTTTAAAGATACGGAGAATTATCTCCATATCTTTATTAAGCTATTTTTATTTATTATCATAATATCTTTCAAAATTCCAATTACTTTACTTTATATCCAAAGTCAGGAATGTTATGCCATCTGTTACGTAGATAATGTGCAGCCATTTTTGGCTTTCTTTCTCTAGTAAATACTCCCTTTTTATTTCCTTGAACACGTATTATTCCTTGGCTCGTTGCAAAATCTGCAAAGTTCCATACTTGTTCTCCTATAAAATTAGGGAATTTATCTACTACTTCATGGTTAGCTTCTAAATATTCTACTTGATATTCCTCTGTGAACATTACAGAAGTAGTATCACGCATACCACAAACTGTATCTGCACCATATTCAGTAAACATTATTGGCTTATTAGGACATCTTTTATTCCATCCTTCAAGTTCTGCATTTAAATACATTTTTGCCTCTTCTAAATCTCCACCTTGCGAATACCATCCATAGTATCTATTTAAGCAAAGTACATCTAATAACTCTGCTATTTGACATCTGTCTGGAGTAGACATTAGGTATGTAACTACAGTCACAGGTCTTTTTTGTGGATCTAACTCTCTTGTTAATTCTACAAGTGGCTTAAAGTATTCATATGCCCCTTTTTCATCTGAAGCTGGTTCGTTAGCAACTGACCACATTACTACACATGGATGATTTTTATCTCTTGCTACTAATTCTCTTATTATATCTTTATGATGCTCAAAAGTTTGGATTTCTTTCCAAGTATCTCTCTTTTCTGCACCAGCCATCATTGTAGCCATAAAGTTTAGATGTACACCAACTGCAGGTGTCTCATCTATTACAACTATACCTTCTCTATCAGCAAGTCTCATTATTTCTTCTGAATATGGATAATGAGCCGTTCTAAATGAATTTGCACCTATCCATTTCATTAAATTAAAATCTTTAACATTTAATGCTTCATCAAATCCTCTTCCATGTATATGAGAATCTTCATGCTTTCCAAAACCTTTAAAATAGAATGGTTTATTATTTATTAAAAACTTTCCATCTTCTACTTTAACAGTTCTTACACCAAATGGTTGCTCATAAGTATCTATTATTTCATTATTTTCATCTATTAAATCTATTTTTAAGTTATATAGGTAAGCATTCATTGGCTCCCATAACTTAACATTTTCTATTTCTACTTTCCCCTTAGCTCCTATACCTTTAGCTACTATATTGTTATTTTCATCTATTACACTTATTGCAACAGATGCTTCTCCACTAACTTCTACTTCATAATCTACTTTACCTAAATCATTTTCAAAGTCAGTTATAACTGTAACATCTTTTATGTATGTTCTAGGAGTAGTATATATTTTTACTGGTCTATGAATTCCAGCATAGTTAAAGAAATCAAAATTTACTGGATTTTTAATTTTAGTTGAACCATCAGGTAATTTTATTTCTTGTACAATACCAACTGGTAAAGTACTTTCATCTAGTACATTATCTACTGCAACTGTTACTCTATTTTTACCTATAGTAACAAATTCATTTAATTCACCTTCAAAAGGTGTAAATCCACCTTTATGCTCAACTAATAACTTACCATTTATATATACCTTAGCATGATGCGTTGCTGATCCAAATCTAAGAACTAATCTTTCATCTAGCATATTTTTACTTATTATAAATTCTCTTTCATACCATACCCAACCAATATGGTCTCTAACGCTTGAATCTTCAACTAAATCGTTGTAAGAAGAAGGTACTGCCATTCTTATAGAATCTTGAAGTGCATTTTCTTGCCATTTCTCATCAAATCCTACACCTTTATCTAGTTTAAAGTTCCAAATTCCATTTAAATCTATAACTTGTCTAGTTTCTGTAATTATTGGATATAACATATTCTCCACCTCACCATTAATTTATAAAAAATATTTATCTTAAAGAATTATCAAATTCATCTATTAATTGATTTTGATATATTTCATCAAATTCTCCATTTATTAACTTTGGTACTGCTTCATTTACTAATCTTTCCCAAGAAAAACCTTCTTTATTTACTAATATAGGATAAAATTTCACATCATTGTTTTTTGCAGCTTGCAAATCCCCAGGAGCATCTCCAACCATTAATATTTTATCTATATCGTACCCTTTTTTCTTAAGTTCAGCTATACAGTGTTGTTTAGTCCCTGCTTCTTGTCCTAATAAAGCTCTTAAATACTTTACTAAATCATTTCTATTCCATTCATCATTTAATGCCTCTCCATTTGCTGATGATACTACTGAAATATCAACCTTTTTAGATAAAACTTCTAAACCTTCTTTTACATTTTCAAATGGTTCGTCACCTTTTGGTAGATTCTCTATTGATTCATTAACATTTAAAGACCATTCAAGTGCCATTTTCAATGCTTTACTATTAGTTTTTTCTATTTCATTTTTTAATGATCTGTTTGATAATTCATTTGTTGTATCAACCCAATTTAATAAACTATCAAGATCTTCTATTTCTATTCCTTTTTCTCTTATTATTTTAAAGGTTTCAGCTAAACCTTTAAATCTATTTATACCTCTAGTTTTTGTGTATAAATTCAAATCATACCAAAGATTTAATATATATTCTTCATTCTCTTCTAAGTTCCATGTTTTTATCATTTCTGGTGCAAAACACTTTCTATGTTTAACTTCCATAGTATCCATTGCACATCCATCAGAATCAACACAAACTAAAAAATCTTTAAGTTTTTCATATTTTTCAAAAACATTTTCCATAATAAAATCCTCCATAGCTTTATACATTTTGATTTAATATATAAAACCCCCAACTCTTATACTAGTATACTACCATATTGATAAATTAAAAACAATCCTTTTCCTATCATTTTATCAACAATTTTTTTAACAAAAAATCCCAAAACAAAGAATTGTAATTATATTATTTTTTACAAAGTAATATCCCTATAATACTTGGTAAAAAGAAACTGCCATATTAAATTAAGACAGTTCCTTTTTTACTATTTATTTATATATTTTTCTATGTTGTTATAACATATATTTTCTATAATCTCACCTAATATTTCCATATCGCAAGGATATTCTCCATTTTCTACTAAGTTTCCTATATAGTTACATAAAATTCTTCTAAAATATTCATGTCTTGTATACGATAAGAAACTTCTTGAATCTGTAAGCATGCCTACAAATTGACTTATAAGACCAAGTTGAGATAAAGCCATCATTTGTCTTTCCATTCCATCTTTTTGATCGTTAAACCACCATCCAGAACCAAATTGAATTTTACCTGCAACTCCTCCACCTTGGAAGTTTCCTATCATTGTTCCTAATACTTCATTATCTTTTGGATTTAAACAATATAATATAGTTTTAGGAAGTTCATCTGTAATATCTAATGAGTCTAACAATCTAGATATTCCAGTTGCTATTTCTCCATCATCTATACTATCAAACCCCACATCGGCACCTAATTTTTTGAACATTCTTGTATTATTATTTCTAAGAGCTCCTATGTGTAATTGCATCACCATATTACGTTTGCTGTACATTCTTCCTAAACTTATCATAGTTAATGTAGAATATTTTTCTATTTCTTCTATAGATAATTCTTCTCCATTTAAAGCTTTTTTGAATATAGCATCAACTTCTTCTAAAGTAGCTTGTCTAAAGTAAACTCTTTCTAAAGAATGGTCAGTTATTTGGCATCCATTTTCAACAAAGAAGTCTAATCTTTTTTCTAATACATTTAATAAAGTTTCATAATCATTTATTTCTATATTTTCTGTTTTACCTAGTAAATTAATATAATCTGCAAAACCTTCTCCTTGTATTTTTAATGCCTTATCCGGTCTAAAGCTTGGTCTAACTTCACAATCAAAGTTTTCATCCTTTGATATTTGTATATGATATTCTAAATTGTCAATAGGATCATCTGTTGTTCCTATATATTTAACATTAGATTTTTTTATCATAGCTCTAGCACTAAAATTATCACTATTTATTATTTCATTACATCTATTCCATATAGATTCACATGTTTTAGGACTTAAGGTTTCTTCTATTCCAAAGTATCTTTTTAACTCTAAATGAGACCAGTGATACATTGGATTTCCTATTAAGTAAGGCATAACCTTAGCAAAAGCTTGGAATTTTTCATAATCACTAGCATCTCCAGTTATATATTTTTCTTCTATCCCAAAACTTCTCATCGTTCTCCACTTATAGTGATCTCCACCTAACCATATTTCAGTTATGTTACTATATCTTTTATCTTCTGCTATCTCTTTTGGATTTAAGTGACAATGATAATCACATATAGGCATGTTTTTAGCATATTCATGATATAAAGTTATTGCTGTATCTGTTGATAATAAGAAATTATCGTCCATAAATTTTCTCATTTTACTACTCCTCACAAAACTTACTTTTATAAATAAGTACTTTTTAGATTATTATTATAAACTATAATTTTAGAATAAAAGCCCTTGCCAACACAAGAGCTTTTATTTAATATTATTTTGATTTATTTATAGCTTCTTTTATTCCGTTTATATATACAGCCCCTAAAGCTCTATCATATAATCCGTATCCTGGTCTTCCAGTTTCTCCCCATATCATTCTTCCATGATCTGGTCTGAAAGGTCCATCAAAGTTGTAATCACAGTAAGCTTTTACTATTTCATAGAAATCTAGCGATCCTGCTTCTGATAGATGAGCAACTTCATTAAAACTTGCATCTCCAGTTATTTTTACATTTCTTAGGTGAGCAAAATGTATTCTATTTTTCTCTCCTCCGAAATATTTTATCATTTTTACTACATCATTTGTAGATGTACATCCTAAAGATCCTGTACATAATGTTAATCCATTATAATGACTATCATATAAGTTTAAGAATCTATCTACATTTTCAAAGTTTGTTATTATTCTTGGAAGTCCAAATATACCCCA
>NZ_JANKBY010000329.1:0-3916 GCF_024621905.1 Terrisporobacter muris | reverse complement strand
TAATTCATAATAAATTCATATTAACACTATATAATTATTTATTATAAAAATGTGAAAAATACACAAAATCAATATAAGTATAAAAATATAGTATCAGAAACATTGACAAAATACCTTATTAAATTTACTATTTTATATAAGTCATTTTATAACTTTATAACATTATATTTAATGTTAAAGACATATATGATGGGTATATATAGTAATAAATACAGAATAATTATTTAGGAGATATCTTATGAAGGAAAAAAAACCTCAAAAAAAATCATGGTTATATTATTATGGGATAATACTTCTTTTACTAGTAGTACTTAATTCATTTATTTTTCCAGCTCTATATAATATGAGTGGAAAAGTAGAGAATGTGGACTATGGAACATTCCTTACAATGGTTGATGAAGGAAAAGTAAACCAAGTAGACATTGACAACTCAAAACAAATTACTTTTACTGTTAAAGATGAAAAAGAAAAAGTTTATGTAACTGGTCAAATGAATGATGATGATTTAGTAAATCGTTTATATAAAGCAGGCGTAAAAAAATTCAACCAAGAAATACCAAAGCAAGATTCACCAATAGTTGAGTTTATTCTTTATTGGGTTTTACCAACAATATTAATGATTGCTTTACTAAACTTTATGATGAAAAAAATGACAAATAGAATGGGTGGCAGAGGCGGCCCAATGCAATTTGGTAAGAGTAATGCAAAAATATATGTAGAAGCACAAACAGGAAAGACTTTTGAAGATGTGGCAGGACAAGACGAAGCCAAAGAATCATTAACTGAAATAGTTGATTTCTTACACAATCCTAAAAAGTACGAAGAAATAGGTGCATCAATGCCAAAAGGTGCATTGCTTGTTGGACCTCCGGGTACAGGAAAAACTTTACTTGCAAAAGCAGTTGCAGGGGAAGCAAAAGTACCATTCTTCTCAATCTCAGGCTCTGAGTTTGTGGAAATGTTTGTTGGTATGGGTGCTGCAAAAGTTAGAGATTTATTCAAACAAGCTCAAGAAAAAGCTCCATGTATCGTATTTATAGATGAGATAGACACTATAGGTAAAAAACGTGATGGCGGAGGAATGGGTGGTAATGACGAAAGAGAACAAACGCTTAATCAGTTACTTACTGAAATGGATGGATTTGATGGTAAAAAAGGTGTTGTAATACTTGCAGCAACTAATAGACCAGAATCTCTAGACAAAGCACTACTTAGACCAGGACGTTTTGACAGAAGAGTACCAGTAGAACTTCCTGACTTAAAAGGTCGTGAAGATATACTAAAAGTTCATGCTAAAAAAGTTAAAATGGACGAAGATGTTGATTTCAACGGAATAGCAAGAGCAACAGCTGGAGCTAGTGGTGCAGAACTTGCAAATATAGTAAATGAAGCAGCACTTAGAGCAGTTAGACTAGGAAGACATAAAGCTACACAAGCTGACTTAGAAGAATCTGTAGAAGTAATAATAGCAGGATACCAAAGAAAAGCTGCAGTTATTTCTCCAAGAGAAAAGAAAATAGTAGCATATCACGAAATAGGTCATGCATTAGTTGCAGCTAAACAAACAGAATCTGCACCAGTGCACAAGATTACGATTATCCCTCGTACATCTGGGGCTCTAGGGTACACTATGCAGGTAGAAGAAGGCGAAAGAGTACTTATGTCTAAGGAAGAAGCTTTCAACAAAATAGCAACATTTACAGGAGGTCGTGCTGCGGAAGAAATTATCTTTAATTCTTTCACAACAGGTGCCTCTAATGATATAGAACAAGCAACAAGAATAGCAAGAGCAATGGTTACTCGTTACGGAATGAGTGAAGAGTTCGATATGATGGCTCTAGAAACAGTAAATAATCAATATTTAGGTGGAGATGCATCGCTAATGTGTTCACCAGAAGCATCAGCTAAGATTGATAAAGAAGTATTAAGTATAATAAAATCAGCTCATGATAAAGCTACAAAAATACTTGAAGAAAATATTGATAAATTACACGAGCTTTCTGATTTCTTATTAGAAAAAGAAACTATTACAGGTGAAGAGTTTATGGAAATCTTAAACGGAAAATCTGTGGCAGAAGTTAAAGAAGAACATGATGCTAAAGAAGCAGCTAAGAAAGAAGCAGAAAGACTTGAGATTGAAGAAGCAAAAGAGCAAGAAAAAAGAGCAGAAGAACAACAAAAACGCATAGAGCAAGAACTTGAAAAAGTTGAAGGAAATGTTGTAATAGAAGATGTTAAGACTACTGATGATGAAGAAAAGTAGAATTAAATAAAAAAAGCATCAACGTTTAAGTTGGTGCTTTTTTTAGAGAATAAATATGTTATATATTTAAAGAGAATCCTAGTTGATGCAGTCTCTTTTTGATAAAAGTAAATGATAAATATATATGGATAAGTTGTGATATATAATGTTATCAGAAAATTTGTTAATGAAAAAACTATGCCGAAGTGGTGTTCAAAAGATTTAAGAAACCATTACGTGCGCATATACGTGCACTAGTACCTATTATACCTATAATTACCGTATATATAAGCTCAATATAGATTATAGGAACAGTAGGAACGCACATAGGTGAAAGCATCTGAATTGATTTAATTCAAGGTGTGTCTAAGAGGCGTTCTTAGAGTTGTATAGGTTACAGTAGGAACAGAAAAAATGGTATTTAGTGTGCCCAAGAAGTTTTTGTGTTTTTGAGAAATAAAGCTAACCTCTCATCTTATGTATGAGTTTTATAGAAAACTTGGAAGTTTGATATATAAAGATATATAGAAGATTAGTTAATTTTTTACATAAAAAATTAACTAATTTACTTCTAAGAGATGTACAATTTATATTATAAAAATAGATAATTAAAGTTAAAATTGTAAAATATAAATGTAAGTAGAATATGGATTTTCATGGAGGAAATGATGAATAAACTAAAAGATATAAAATTAAAAAATCAACTTATAATATCTACATATATAATGCTTTTTATTTTATTTATATTTAAGCCAACCCTAATACCAGGTATAATTAGTAAATTTATAACAGCATTTAAACCATTTATAATTGGTGGAGTAATTGCATTTTTATTAAACTTGCCAATGAAACTTATAGAAGAAAAAATTGTAAGGCCTTTATGTAAAAAGAATAAAAGTTTATCAAAAATGTCAAGGATTATATCCCTAGTATGTACCATTGTAATAGTAGTAATCTTAATGTGGATATTTATTAGCTATATAGTACCTCAGTTAGCTGATAGTTTAAGATCTTTGACTAATGATATTCCCAAATATATAAGTGGTCTTCAAAATGAAATAATGAATAAAGTAGACCAGCTTGATATGTTGAAAAATACATCTTTTGATATACAAGCTATGATACAAAAATTTCTATCTTTTGTTCAAAATTTTATTAATATGTTTATTTCTAATGTATTTAATTTCACTATAGGAATAACAAATTTCTTTATGAATTTATTCTTGGGAATAATAATATCCATGTATATTTTACTTAGCAAAGAAAAGCTAATTTTACAATTCAAAAAGCTTATATATGCATTTTTAAATGAGAATAAATGTGAAAGAATAATGTATATTTTAAAGTTAACAAATAATAAGTTTTCTAAATTTATATTGGGTCAATCAATGGATGGATTAATATTAGGGACAGCATTTTTTATAGTTTTTTCTTTACTTAAAATACCTTTTGCATTGTTAATAAGTATAATGATACCTATTCTAAATTTTATACCTATATTTGGAACTTATGTAGGTATTGGAATATCAGCATTTATAATTTTGATTGAGACCCTGGGATAATTGGAATTGAAGATATTAACAATCCTGAATTTGGAGATAGTGTAACTATTAAAAATGGTGAAGTACCAGTATTTTGGCCTTGTGGTGTAACACCTCAATCAGTAGTTATGAA
>NZ_JANKBY010000328.1:0-3927 GCF_024621905.1 Terrisporobacter muris | reverse complement strand
AAAAAATCGTTTAAAATAATATTTTTATTTTTAAACGATTTAAATTTATTTTATCTATTAATTATTTTACTTCGCTATAGTTTTTCAAAGAATTCTTCATTGTAAATGGTAAATATTTTATTATTAACACTGCAAATAAACAAGTTCCTACTTTATCGATTAAATTATTTCCTATTTTTGCAATAAATGATGCAGCAAATATACTGCTACCACTATTTCTTAACCACATAACAATTACATCCGATGCTGTACCTGTTAGTCCTCCATAAATAGCAATTCCTATTGGTGTTCCTATCAAAGGACAAACAACAGCAAGCACCAATCCTGTTATTAATGCGGTTACATATGTAAATTTAAATTTCTTAGCAACAAACCCTACTATTAAAGCTACTACCACATTTACTAATAAAAATGGAATATCTCTTATACTATACATAAATCCTGTTATTATATTTGTTAATGCTCCCACTATAGCTCCTGGCACTGGCCCCATAAGTACTGCTGTTATAACTGTTCCTAATGTATCTAAATACAATGGCAACTTAAGTGCATTTGTAGCTATTCCCAATACAATATTTACTGCTATTGCTAAACCACAAAAAGTTATCATTCTTGACTTGCTACTATTCATGACATTTCCCCCTTTTTTCTTGCATTTCAGTTGAATTATATCATGATTTTATTGTTGTTCCAACGAATTAGATTCATATATATAAAAATTCGATACAACCTATAAACTATAATTTTTTTAAATAAGTAATTTCATCTTTTAAAGTTCTAATTGGTATACTTATACTATTATCATTCAATAATTTTTTTAATTCTTCCATAAATACACCAGATTCATTTTCTAGGATTATACTTTCTATTTTTTCATTTAGTGTTGTACATCCTCCCAACTCTCCTCCATAATTCCCTTTACAAGTGAAATTATATCCGCAACTAGGGCTACCATCTATAGCCACTATACCTATTACTTGAAATTTTTCTTTATTGCTATAGTATTCTATTAGCTGATCTATTACAGGATTTAATATATTCTTACAATGATTTCTGAAAAATGGATTATCAAACTGATCTTTGACATGTCCCCAACGTTTTGCTCCATACATAGTAAACTCTGGACATGGTAATTGTAATAATTCTATATCTTTTTCAAAAACTTCTTTCAATAATTCTTTTCTTAACTCATTTTCTTCATTAATTTCTTCAACATTATAACTTTTAACTTTTGATGCTCTATTTAAAATACAATGAGTTACTACCAAAATTCTTTTCATATTTTCCCCTTATCTTCCCTTCAATTATTATTTTTATTTATTATACATTAAAAAAGCCACGGTATTTTGCTTTTACCATAGCTTTATATAAAATTCTAAATTATTTTTACATCATTTTTTACATCATAAAGAAGAAGTATGCTAATAGAATAATACCAAGTATTATTCTATACCATCCAAACACTTTAAAGTCATGTTTTTTGATATATCCCATAAGGAATTTAATTGCCCATACAGATACTACAAATGAAACTACTGTACCTACACCTAAAACAATAAGTTCAAAACTTGTAAACGCAAATCCAAATTTCACTAATTTAAGTAAACTTGCTCCAAACATTACTGGTATAGCTAAGAAGAATGTAAACTCTGCTGCCACTTCTCTTGATACACCAATTAGTAATGCTCCTAATATAGTTGCCCCTGAACGAGATGTTCCTGGGAAAACTGCTGCTATTAATTGGAATAATCCTATAATTACAGCCATTTTATATGTAAGTTGATTCATATTTGTAACTAAAGGTCTCTTACCTTTGTTGTGATTTTCAACTACTATAAATAAAATACCAAATATAATAAGCATAGTAGCTACTGTTTGGAAATTATAAAATAGTGCATTTATTTGGTCATCCCATAATAGACCAACCACAGCTGCTGGAACACAAGCAATTACTATTTTAACCCACATAATAATTATATCAGTTTCTACAAATGGTTTCTTATTGAAGTTAAATGGAAAAATGTTCTTCCAATATAAAATTACAACTGCCATTATTGCACCTAACTGTATAACAACAAAGAACATTTCTTTGAAAGCTGGCGACATTCCTAGTTGTAAAAATTCATCTACTAGTATCATATGACCTGTACTACTTACTGGAAGCCACTCTGTAATCCCTTCGATAATACCTAATATAATGGCTTTAAATATTTCTATCCATTCCATGTTTATTCACCTCGTTTATATTTTCTTTATTTAAACAAAAAAATATCCTAAATAATTTTAGGTCTTTTTCTAGTATACCATATAAAGTATGACTTGGCCTTATAATTTTATACTTATGTTTTATAATAAAGCTTAAAATTTTTCAATATAAAAGAGTTATCTAAAGTATATTTAAGATAACTCTTCTATCTTTATGATCTTCTATGCTATTTTTTCTGATTTTTCTTTGCTACTTTTAACCCTAGGAAGTCCAAATCCTATAGCAATTATCCCACATACAAACATTAATATTGGATAATATAAGTACCCAATTATTGCAAATGGCGATATACCAGCAAGTCCTGCCGCAGTTAATAATTGTGCTCCATAAGGAATTATACCTTGCCATGCAGATGAGAATATATCTAATATACTAGCCGATTTTTTTGCACCTATTTCATATTCATCCGCTATATTTTTAGCTAACGGTCCAGCCATTACTATAGCTATTGTATTGTTTGCAGTACATAAATCTACTACACTAACTAATGCTGCTATTCCAAATTCAGCACCTTTTTTATTCTTAATTTTACTTTGTATAAAGTTAAGAACGAAATCTATTCCTCCGTTAAACTTAATAAGTTCAACCATTCCTCCAACTACTACAGATATCATACAAAGTTCGAACATTCCTGCCATTCCTTCTGATACGGCTGTTATTATTCCAAATAAATCTAGTGAACCTGTTATTATTCCTATAATTCCTGCAAATATTACTCCTCCACCAAGAAGTAAAAATACATTTGCACCAAGCACTGCGCCTATCAGCACAAATAAATATGGTAAAACTTTTATTAATTCATAACTATATGTTTCACTTGATACACTTACATATCCTCTACTCATTACAGTTAATAATATTATAGTTACTATTGCTGCTGGTAATACTATTGCAAAGTTTACTTTAAACTTATCTCTCATTTCACAACCTTGAGTTCTTGTAGCTGCAATTGTTGTATCAGATATCATCGATAAGTTATCTCCAAACATTGCTCCACCTACTACAGCTCCTAAAACTAAAGCTACTGGTATTCCAGTTTTTGCTGCAACTGCCACACCTATCGGACCTATAGCAGCTATTGTTCCAACAGATGTTCCCATTGATATTGATATAAAGCATCCTATAACAAATAATCCTGTAACTAATAAGTTTGCTGGTACAACAGATAGACCTAAGTTTACCACTGAATCAGCTCCACCTATAGCTTTTGATACTCCACTGAAAGCTCCTGCAAATAAGAATATTATAAGCATTAAAATAATATCTTTATTTCCTCCACCTTTACAGAATACTTCCATTTTTGTATTGAAATCTACTTTTCTATTAAATACAAATGCCACTGCTGTTGAAATTATAAATGCTACTAAAGTAGGCATTTTATAAAAATCTCCACTTATAATTCCACTTCCAATAAATAATACTAAAAATACTCCTAACGGTAATAATGCCAATGCACTACCTTTTGTTCTTTCATCACTCATGACTTTCTCCCTTCCTATGTAGTACTTACTATAATTTTAAATATAAAAAAAGCTTGAGAATAATCTCAAGCTCTAATAAACTAAGTTATTCCTCATCTTTCAGCCTTCGCTGCAGGATTTAGCACCTTATTATATATAAAAAATATATATCGGTTGCTGGGTATCTCAGGGCCTGTCCCT
>NZ_JANKBY010000327.1:0-3939 GCF_024621905.1 Terrisporobacter muris | reverse complement strand
ATGGTAATATTTTCGTGACTAATAAGTTATTATATGTATGAGAAAATAAATTTATATGAGATGTAAAAAAAATACATCGTAAAAATGTTGAAATTTGTAGAAATATACGTTAAAAATATGTTAAAATATAAAAATAATTTCTTAGAAAGGTTACGATTATATTATGAATAATACAAATTCCTATGCATTAGTATTTGGAGTATCAGTTTTTGATATTTGTGGATTTACGGATAATAACTATAGATGCAATGACTCTAACCCAGGTCAGGTTAAGACTTCTTTTGGAGGGGTTTGCAGAAACATAGCTGAATGTATGTCTAGAGTAGGAGTTAATACTAAGTTTATATCAATTTTAGGTGATGATGAAACTGGAAACAGAATGATAGAACATTCAAAGCTTATGAATTACGATATGAGTGATTCTTTAATTATAGAAGGTGGCCATACACCAACATATATGGCAATACTTAATCATCAAGGTGAGATGGTATCAGCAGTAGTAGACATGAAAATAATAGATAAATTTACTACGGAGTTTATAGACTCTAAATCTGAGACCATAAGAAATTCTGAATATATGATATTAGATTCAGATAGACCGGACATAGTAGAATATATACTTGAAAAATTTAGTGGAGAAACTAAATTTATCTTAGACCCAGTATCAGCTGCAAAGGCAGAGGGTGTAAAACATCTAATAAAATACTTCCATACTATAAAGCCAAATAGATATGAAGCTGAAATAATGTGCGGATTTAAAATTGAAAATGACGAAGATGTAAGAAGAGCTGGAAAATACTTTGTTGACTTAGGCATAAAAAATGTATTTATTACATTAGATGAAGATGGAATATACTACAACAATGGAGTGGAAGAAGGCAAATTAAAAGCCAATGATGTTAAAGTTGTAAATGTAACAGGAGCTGGAGATTCTTTTGTAGCAGGAATAGCTCATGGATACATGGAAGAGATTTCATTAATAGATACACTTAAATTTGCAATTTCAATGTCTACAATAACCATATCAACAGAAGAAACTATTCATCCAGAGATGGGCTATGATCTAGTTAAGAAATATGTTGATGATATACAATGGACTCATATAAAATATAATGAATAATCTTTAAGATAATAATCCTTCCATATTAATGGTGGGATTTTTTTATTAAATTTTTTATCTAGTTATACTATATAAAGTATTGGGGATATAATAGCTCTGTAACAGTTAATGTTAAAATATTGTGGAAAAAGTAAAAAAATACAAATAAAATGTATTTTTTTATTTGGAGGGGTATGAATGAAACTTAAACATGTATTAGTTATAGATGATAATGTAACAAACTTAAAATTTGCAGAAAAAATATTAAAACCATATTATAAGGTAAGTTTATTAATATCAGGAGCTCAGGCATTGAAGTTTTTATCTAAAAACACGCCTGACTTAATATTACTAGATATAAATATGCCTGATATGGATGGATATAAAACCTTGAAAAAAATAAGGGAAAATCAAGATCTAGACAATACACCAGTAATATTTTTAACGGCTTTATCAGATAGCGAAAGTGAATTAAGAGCTATTGAATTAGGAGCAGTAGATTTTATTATAAAACCTTTTATTCCGCAGACTATGCTAAGTAGGGTAAAAATGCATTTAGAATTTAGTGAATATAAGAATGATTTAGAAGATAAAGTGCATGAAAAAACAGAAATAATAGAGCATTTGCAAGATGTAATGATGTTATCTTTAGCAGAGCTTGTGGAATGCAGAGATGAAAATACAGGAGGTCATGTTAAGCGAACAGCGGAGTATGTAAAAATATTGACTGATGAAATTGTTGAGGCAAGATTATACAGTGATATTTTAACTCCAGAATATATACGAGATATAGTGAGATCAGCGCCACTTCATGATATAGGGAAAATAGGGATAAATGATTCAACGTTACTAAAAGCCGGATCATTAGATGATGAGGAGTTTGAATATATGAAGAATCATGCAGAACTTGGTGGACAAACATTACAAAAAATGATAAATGAAACTAACGGAGAAAGTTTTTTGTATGCAGCAAAAGATATGGCTCATTATCATCATGAAAAATGGGATGGTAGTGGTTATCCATCAGGATTAAAAGGTGAAGAAATACCTATAAGTGCTAGAATAATGGCAATAGCTGATGTTTATGATGCTTTAACAGCAAAAAGACCTTATAAAGAAGCCTTTGAACATGAAGCTGCATTGAAAATAATAATTGATGGAAAAGGAAAAATGTTTGATCCTAATATTATAGATATATTTGAAAAAATTAGTTACAAATTTCAATTGATAAATTTGTAAGGGGGACATTAGGGAATCAATAGTAGTAAAAAGTCATAATATAGTTGATGGAAGAGAATCAGCTTTAAAAATGATAGATGATATAAATGAAAACATCAAACTTAGGAAATACTCAATAGGAATTTTATTTTGTGAAGCTAGTTTGGATTAAAGTGAATTATTACAAACACTAGGAGATGAAAGTAGCATAATGATACTTAGTTGCAGTTATAGTGGAGAAATTTGTAATGATGGTTATTTAGATGATAGTGCAGTACTTATGGTATTAACAGATGATGAAAATAGATTCCATATCGGTGTGATAAAGGATATAAAAGAAAAAACTAAAGAATAATTAGATGAGATTATAAATAAGGAATATGAAAAAGCTAAATTATTATTTAATGAAGATCCATCAATAATGTTAACATTCCCTAATTTTGATAGTATTGAAACAATTAAAGATATTTTTTACATAGTTAATACAAATTATCTTGACTTACCTATGTTTGGAGGAGCATCTTCTATAGACTTTAATGATAATTTACAAGAATTCACAGAATTCTATGATGGAATAGTATATAAAAGTTCTATACCATTTGTTTTATAAATACAGAGGAAAAGCCTATAAATACTTATGAAAACATAAGTATTTAAGGTTTATTTATTCTAGCAATAGTTTTTTTAATAATTGTTTATGACGAAAATAGAGATTTAACAGGAGCTCATCTATATGAAGTATATTCCAAATATAGAGGCGAAGAAAATGCAAAAGAATTTTGTAAATTATGTAGGGAGTGTTTACAAACACATGAAACTATAGAAAGACTAATTGAATATAATAGTCCAATAGATAATTCGGGGAAGCATGCAACTATAGCAATATATCCAGCTACTAATGAGCGAGTTGAATTACAAAACATAGTTATAGTATTAAAAGATGTAACTGAATTTTATGAAATGAAAGAAAAGGCAGAAATTGCTGGAAAGGCGAAAACAGAATTTTTAGCCAACATGAGTCATGAAATTAGAATACTAATGAACGCAATAGTTGGAATGGTCGAACTTATTATGAGAGAAGATATAAGTGATACTGTAAGGGAGAACATTTATAATATAAAATCAGCAGGTACAAATCTATTAGGAATAATAAATGATATATTAGATATTTCTAAAGTTGAATCAGGAAAAATTGAGTCACAAACAATAGAAGATAATGAAGTAAAGTTAAAAGTTTCTGTTAAAGATACAGGTATGGGAATAAAAGAAGACTTAGAAAAGTTATTTGAATCATTTAAGCAAGTAGACACAAGAAAAAATAGAAATATAGAAGGAACAGGTTTAGGTATAGCCATATCAAAATCATTAGTAGAATTAATGGGCGAAAAAATATTCGTAGAAAGTGTATATGGTTAAGGGAGTAAATTTAGTTTTATATTTAATCAAAAGATTACAAATTACAAAGGGTTTGCTGAAGTTAATGATGAAAAACTAAATAAAAATATACTATAAACCTTATAGAAGAGAAAAGTTATAGCCATATATAAAAAACTAAATAGTGTACTAAAAAGGTGGATACCAAATGAATTAAAGAAGCATCCAAGTGAATGTATGCAAAATAA
>NZ_JANKBY010000326.1:0-3995 GCF_024621905.1 Terrisporobacter muris | reverse complement strand
CTAATTAAATTATAATCTTATTATTAAATATTTATTAATATTTATTTCATTTTTAACACAAAAAAATACCTCAAACTGCAAATTGCTAATCTAAGGTATTTTTATTATTACTCTAAATATACTTCATTATATTATTATACGAAATATTATTCTTGTTCCCAGTTATGGAAGACATTTTGTACATCGTCATCATCTTCAAGTAAATCTATTAATTTTTCCATAGATTTAACTTGAGCTTCATCAGATAATATAGTTGTAGTTTGAGGCACTAATTTAACGTCAGCAGATACAAATTCATATCCTTTTTCTAATAATGCATCTCTAACAGCATTGAAGTCTTCTGGAGTTGTTACAACTTCGAATCCATCTTCTTCTGTTATTATATCGTCTGCTCCAGCTTCTAAAGCATCATCCATAAGTTGATCTTCTGTTATACCTTCAGCAGCTATTAATATTTGTCCTTTTCTATCGAACATAAATCCAACACAACCAGTAGTTCCTAAGTTACCACCATTTTTATCGAAGTAGTATCTTATATTACCAGCAGTTCTGTTTTTATTGTCAGTTAATGTTTCAACTATAACAGCTACTCCACCTGGTCCATATCCTTCATATGTGTTTTTGAAGTAGTCTTCACCTGCACCTGCACCAGCACCTTTTGCTATAGCTCTATTTATATTATCATTTGGCATATTGTCAGCTTTAGCTTTATCTATAGCTGTTTTTAAAGCTGCATTGTATTCTGGATCTCCTCCACCTTCTTTAGCTGCAACAGTTATAGCTCTTGCATGCTTAGTGAATATCGCTCCTCTTTTTGCATCTTGTTTACCTTTTCTATTGATAATGTTACCTATACGACCCATAGTTCCACTCCTTATTTCTTATGTGTTTTCCACATTAAAATTAAATCTTATTAACACCGTAAATTTTAACATAAAAAATCAAATTAGTAAATGTATGTACTTATTATTGGATTTTTTTATATGTAGTTTATTCAAATATTGGTGGCTTAGAGGCAACTTGTCTCTTATGTTCACTTATTCTATGAAGTCTATCTATTATTTCTAAGTCCTTTTCTGGAACTTCATCTCTTTTACCTTCAACAACTTTATCTATCATATTATAAGTTGTTCCCATTTCATTTTCATCAGTTTGACCTTCCCATAGTCCTGCTGATGGAGCTTTGTTTATTACATCTTCATGTACTCCAAGTTCTTTTGCCCATTCATAAACCTCAGCTTTTGTTAAATTTGCAATAGGTACTAAGTCAACTCCACCATCTCCATATTTTGTAAAGTAACCAGTATGTATTTCTGCTGCATTATCCGTTCCTACAACTAAATATCCAAGATCATTAGCAACAGTATATAATGTACACATTCTAACTCTAGCTCTTAAGTTTGAATCTGCCGTTCTTTCTCCTTCTGGATTAAATAAGTTTTTTTCTTTTAATGCATCTAGAGCTGCATTTCTAATTGCTACTTGTGGCTCACTTAAGTCAAGATCTATATAATCAATTCCGCACCCATTAATTACTTTAAGTGCATCTTCTCTATCCTTTGGATTACTGTTTATGCTCATTATAACACCTATAGAATTGTCCGGACATGCTCTTTTTATAAGGTTAGCAACTACTGCTGAATCTATACCTCCAGAAACTCCAACAACTAATCCTTTACAATTAGCTTCTTTTACTTTTTCTCTTAGCCATTCAACAGTTTTTTCAATTTGTTCAGTTCTCTTCATAATTTTACCCCTTTCACCAAATATTTTTAAATCTATTATATCATATATCTTTATTATATTTTGTATACATTATCTCAAATAATCTTTTAACAGAATTTCATTATTTATTAAATAAAATTTCTCTTTTGGTAAAAACTAATTTAAAGTAGGTGAATTTGTATGAAAAAACAATCCTCCCCTTTTAACCTTAAAAATTCTATAATCGGTTTATTTACTGGATTTATCAATGGTGTTTTTGGCTCTGGTGGCGGAACCTTATTAGTACCAATACTAAACAATATTTTAGAAGTTGAAGAACATAAATCCCACGCTACTGCTCTTGCAGTAATTATATTTTTATCTACAACTAGCTCAATCATCTACATATCAAAGGGTACCTTCGATATGAATTTAACTGCACAAGCAGCTTTTGGTAGTATTATTGGTGGGATTATTGGTGCTAAACTTCTATGCAAGGTAAATGGAAAATTTTTAAGGATTGGATTTGGAATAGTAATGATAATTGCAGCATGTAGGATGGTGTTTTAATGCTTGTTGGTATAATTGGATTTTTTGCTGGAATTATTGGTGGAATGGGAATGGGTGGTGGAACTATATTAATTCCTGCCCTGGTCTTGTTTGCAAGTATAGATCCTAAGTTAGCCCAAAGTATAAACTTGATTTCATCCATACCAATGACTATTGCAGCATTAATTATCCATATAAAAAACAAAAATGTAGAGTTTGAATTAGTACTTCCCATAGCAATCTTTGGTATAGCAGCTGCTGTAGGAGGCTCTTTATTAGCTGAGTATCTAAACTCACAAATACTTCGAAAAGCTTTTGGAGTATTTTTATTTTTCATAGGATTATATGAAATAAAAAAAGGCATTTATGATAACAACAATAAATAAAAAATTTACTTTGCTAAACTTAATAATTAGAAATTAAAAAGGTACTATATCCTTCAAAAGATCTAGTACCTAAAGTTTCATTTTAGCTCTTTTTCCAATTGAGATACCATGGCAAAATCTTTTATTGCTTCATCATAATTTCCAATATTACAATAGGCATCCCCTCTATTTTGATATGCTCTCAAGTCATCTGGGTCTATTTCTATAGACTTTGTAAAATCAGATATAGCATTATCATATTGTTTCAGTTCATAATATGCTAAACCTCTATAATAATACGAAATAGAACTCTGAAGTAAATTCAATGAAGAAGTAAAATCATCTATAGATTCCTCATATTCCTTAAGCTCTAAATTCACCATCCCTCTTACATCATAGATTCTAAATTCTTCAGTGTTATATGTCAAAGCAGTAGTTAAATCTTCTTTTGCACCTTGCAAATCTCTCATTAATGATTTAGAAGTTCCTCTATTATAATAAATATTTTCATCTTTATAATCTAATTCAATAGCTTTTGTAAAATCTTTTATTGCTTCTTCATATTTCTGTAAATTATCTAAAGCCAAACCTCTTTTATAATATGCCTTTGCATTTTGATCATTTAAATATATCACTTCATTAAGATCTTTTATTGCCTCTTCATAATTGTCTACTTTTAAATTTGCTAGAGCTCTACCATAATAAGCTTGCTCATATTCACTATTTATCTCTAAGGATATGGTGAAATATTCCATAGCTTCGTAGTATTCTTCTAATAAATAATAAGAGAATCCTGCATAATAATATACATCTTCAAAATCTTGGTTAATATCAATTGCTTTTTTATAATCTTCCAATGCTTCCTCATGCTTTTCCAAAAGTGAATAAGCAATTCCTCGATTATAATATAACCTATCATCAAATTTCTCCAACTCTATAGCCTTTGTAAAATCTTCTATTGCCTCTTCATATCTAGTTATTCTACTATAGTTTCTTCCTCTATTATAATAAGCACTAATATCATTTTCGTCCAAATCTAAAGCCTTTGTATAAGACTCTATAGCTTTTGTATATTTTTTCAACCTAGAGTAACAAATCCCCATATTGTAGTAAACAACTTCATACTTTTCATCAATATCTATGGCCTTTTTATAATTTTGTATAGCCTCATAATAATAACCTTGTCTAGATAAGCAAACACCCTTACCCCTATATGCTTCTTTATAGTTATTATCAATTTGAATAGTTTTATCAAAATCTTTTATTGCTTCTTCATACTTTTCAAACTTCACATATAAATTTCCTCTGAAATAATATCCAATAGGTTCATCTTCATATTTTTCAATAATTTTATTTATATAATATATTTTTTCATTA
>NZ_JANKBY010000325.1:0-4035 GCF_024621905.1 Terrisporobacter muris | reverse complement strand
TATTAACTTAATTTTTCGTGTTAGTTATTGATAAAAATAGAGATAATTCTTTAAGCTAAAACTATATATAAATTTTGTCTGAGCGACATGAAATTTTAGGCAAGGATTTTGAGCAAATAAATATCTAAAAAGTGTTATATAATTTGAGATTTTTTCCCATAATCCTATTACAACTATTTGTAAGAGGAGGAAATTACCTTGTCAAAACTTTTAAAAAAAATAAAATTTATCATTATATCAACGAGTTTAATTTTTGTAATAATAGGAGTTGTAGCTTATGCAGATTTATTTTCACAGAAAAAATCTAATAGCTTACCTTCTTCCACAGAGGTAAAAGAGGATATTGCTAATAATAACTCAAATATAAGTTCATCTAAAGATAAAGTTTCAAAAGATACTACAAACATCCTACTTTTAGATGATAAATCAGACTCTATGGTGGTTGCTTCAGTAGATACTACCAATAAAAATATTCAATTAACGCCAGTTACAAACACAGGCTACTTTGACAGAAGTAATATGGAAGATTTGCTAAATAATATTGAAAAGAATATAAATATGAATTTAGATAAGTTTTTGCAAGTGGATACATCAGAATTAATGGATGTTGTTTCAGTTTTAGGTGATATTAATGTTAATATAAAATCAGAAGATATGAAGCTTATTAATAACCTAATCCCAAAATTTTATGCAGAGTTCCAAGATAGTTCCAAAGGTGAAATGAAATTGATAACTTCACCTGGTGAACAAAATATAAACGAATATCAAGCGATGGCTTATGTTAGTGCTGTTTCCAAAGATAGTAATAAACAAAAGGAAGCCATTCTTTCTTTAGTTAAAAATATAAAGGATTTAGGTTTTAGCAAATATTTTGAGCTTTATAATAAGATAAAACCTTATGTGGAAACTAATTTAACTATCCCTGATATGTTAAAAATTGCTTCTACTGATTATGAGTTTAAATAAAAATTTATCTAAATAGCCTGAGAATATAATCCTATTCTTAGGCTATTAAATTTATTGTATAGTATTTATTACTGTGCACTATCTAGAAGATCACACTCTGGCTCATTCTTCTGAGGTATAAAATTACCTAATAAAGCCCCGATTATAGCTGGAACAATCCAGTTAAATCCTAAGTCATAGAATGGTAATTTTTCTATTAACGAAATATTAATTCCCATTCCATCTACAACAGTAAGTATGCTCACTAATAATGCCATATATGTTGCCCCTTTGAATGAATTATCATTCTTAATTTTATGTCCGAATAAAGTCATTATTATTAGAACTATAGTAGCAGGATAAATAATTGATAATATTGGTTCTGCAAATGATATTATAGTACTTACTCCAAAATTAGATACAAATGCGCTAAATACACAAACAGCTATTACTACAGCTTCATACTTTATCATTCCTTTAGAAATTTTAGTAAAGTATTGAGCTGTTGCAGAAGTAAGACCTATGGCTGTTGTCAAACATGCTAGTCCTACAATTATTGCAAGTATTACTTTTCCTGGTTGACCTAGTAACTGCTCTGTTATACTAACTATTAGTGATGTTTGATTTATCTCACTTGGACTAAAACCTTTGAATTGATGTGCCACAGATGAGCCTAAATATGTAAGACCTCCATAAACTATGAATAATGCTACACCTGCCACAATTCCTGCTTTTAATGTTAATTTTACTTTTTCAGATTCATCATTATATCCTTTTTGAGAAAGTGATATTATAACAACTGCAGATAATGCTATGGCTCCAAGAGGATCCATTGTTTGATATCCTTGAGATATACCTTCTGCAAAAACTTGATTTATAACTGCTGGTTCATTTAAATTTCCAAGTGGATGTATTACACCCATTATTATTAAAAATATTAAAGCAATTAATAAAGCTGGAGTTAAATATTGTCCTATAATATCTACAACTTTGGATGGTTTTATTGTAAGTATTAATGTCAATCCAAAAAATAATATGGAGAATATAACAGGATTAAAACCCGCAAAAATTGGTTCCATCCCCATTTCAAATGTTGTTGCTCCTGTTCTAGGTATTGCTAAAAGTGGACCAAGGCAAATCATTATTGCTGTCGCTAATACGAATGATAACGTTTTACCACTTCTAATTAAGACTTTGTTGATATCACCTTGGCACTTAGCTGATGCTAATATGGCTAGTAATGCTAATCCAACATCTGCCAAAACAAAACCTGTAAAACCTACTAACCAGTCACTTCCTGATACTACTCCTAAATAGGGAGGAAATATTAAGTTTCCTGCTCCAAAGAACATAGCAAATAATGCAAATCCTACTACTAAGATATCCTTATTCTGACCTTTCATGTTAGTACCCCCTTAAACATTGAAAAATTTTATGTTTAAGTTGGATTATATATCATTAGAATTTAAATAGTATATAAATGTACTGTTTTTTAACATATTTTTATCATTCGGGGAAAAATTTAACCTAATTTTTACAGAAACGATATAATATTTAATTTATATTAGCTACTTTATAGTCAAAATAAAGTAAGAGTATCATTAGCATAATACCCTTACTTTATTTTTATCTATTCAGTTTCTGATTCTAGTCCTATATCACTGTCTCCTGAATCTGGTGTTGGCTCTGGATTAGGATCTGGCAATGGCTCTGGTGTTGGAGTTTCTTCCCCTGAACCGTCTCCTGGATTGTTTGTATCACCACCTGGATTATCTGTATCATCTTCTCCTGGGTATTGTCCTCCACTATTGTTTCCAGTATTACCAGAATTATTTCCGTTATTATTGTTGTTATTATTATTATTGTTATTATTATTATTGTTATTATTATTACTATTCCCATTGTTTGGATAGTAATCATTCGATGTATCATTGTTATTGGAATTATCATCAGTATTATTATAAATTGGTTCACTATAATTATCCTTGTCATTTGAGGCTGGTTTAACTTCTGTAGCTTCTTCATCTACTGGTTCTTCATCTTCTAGTATTTCCTCTTCTAGCTTAGTAACAACAGGTTGTACAGGTGGTTTAGCACTTGCAGTTTCCTCTTTCTTTTTATTATTAAATAAACTTCCACCATTAATAGTTTTTGCCAATATTAAGAATACTAAAAGACAAACTCCTAACCTTATTATTAGTTGTAATGGTGTAGTTTTATAAGAATTTTTCTTAATTTCTACTTCGTATTCTTCATCATCTTCTTCAATTAGGACTTCCTCTTGCGTATCAACAGCAGCACCTTCCTTAATATACTCTAAGTAAGCATCGGCATCTGCTACAAATTTATTTAAATCTTCATATATACTAAATTTTTTATTAGTGCATTTATCAATTATATATAATAAGTCCTCGTCATAAATTTCATTTTTACATTTTCCTGGTTTAAAATTAGTATTTTTAGTTAGTAATTCAAATAAAATAACTCCTAAAGAATAAATATCTTCTTCTTCATTGAACTCTTCTTCTAAAGGTTCATTTAAAATTTTTTCCTCTAAGTAAGCTAGAGTATCTATTTTTACAGTACCATTTTCATCAATATATATATTGTCACAACTTAACTTTCCATAAACAATACTTTTGAAATGAAACTCTTTTAGCCCTTCTGCAACCTGTTTAAGTATTTTAATAGCTTCTACTCCACTAAGCTTTCCAGCTTGTAATTTTTCTTTTAAACTTATGCCAGGGAAATTTTCACATTCTATATAAGGATACGAGTTTTCTTCCCCTACGATGCTTCCCACAGTATTTATGCAAATTAAATTAGGATTTTCCATATCTTTTAGGATTCTTACTTCTTTTCGTAGATTATCTATATATTCTTTATTATTGCTATTATTAACTATAACTTTTAAAGTAATTATATCCTGTGTTATAGAATTTACAGCTCTATAAGTATCTGCCCATTGACCTCTTTTTATAATCTGCCTCTCACCATATTTTTCATTAAAATTATTCATTTCTTCCCCCTTTTCATAATTATTTCACAATACCCCATATAATAAATTATGTCTAAATTTACAATATTTAG
>NZ_JANKBY010000324.1:0-4037 GCF_024621905.1 Terrisporobacter muris | reverse complement strand
GAAAATATATATTGACTAGAATATAAAAAATCTATATTATTAAATTAAAGAAAACGGTAACAATCAATTATAGTGTCGTTTTAGCAATGTGGAAAATATGAAATAAAAAATATAAATTAATATGGAAAAAATGAAAAGAAAGTGGAAGAAAAATGAATATAAAAGTGAAAGATATAGCAATTAAATCAGGTGTATCTATGGCAACTGTTTCTAGATATTTAAATAAATCAGGATATGTAAAAGAAGAAACAAGACAGTTAATAAAAAAAGCCATAGCTGAAATAAAAGGTGAAGATAAAAGTTACTCACAATTGAAAAATATAGCAGTAGTACTTCCAGATTTATCAAATATGTTTTTTACAGACGTACTAAAAGGAATAAATGAAGAAGCCGGTAAATTAGGATGCAATGTATTAGCCTTTGATAGTAATGAAGAAATAGAAAAAGAAATTAATATAATAGAATCTTTAAAAGACCTGAATATATCTGGTCTTATAATAACTACAACTGTTAACAATAATATGGAAATTATTAAAAAACATATTCAAAATATGAACTCTTTAGAAATACCAATTATTTTAATAGATAGAGATTTAAGATTTTGTGATTTTGATGGAGTATTTATAGATAATAAAAAAGGTGCTTTTGATGGTGTAGATACTTTGATAAGTGAAGGACATAAAGAAATAGCAATAATTACAGGTCCTCTACAATATAAACCAGGAATAGAAAGGTTAGAAGGATATAAGCAAGCTTATGAATCAAATGAATTATCTGTAAATGAAAAAAATATTTATGAAGGTGATTTTCAAGTAGATTCAGGATATAGATTAACAAAGGAAATTATTAAAAATAATAAAGATGTATCTGCAATATTTATAAGTAATAACATGATGACTTTAGGTGCTATTAATGCTCTAAATGAAATGAAAATAAAAATAGGTGAAGATATATCAATATTAGGATTTGATGATTTAGACTTTTTTAACTATGTTGGACTTAATATAAGTGTTGTATCAAGACCAACCTCAGAAATGGGGAAAATAGGTTTCAACATATTATATAAAAAACTTTCAGATGATGAGCCAAGCTCTACTCAAAACATAATCTTAAAGCCAACAGTAGTTTTAAGAGGTTCTGAAAAACTAGCAAGTAATTAAACTTAACTATAAATTTTAACAATTAGGGGGAATTTCAAAATGAAAAAGAAAGTAACAGTAGCAGGAAGTTTTATAGTTGATTTAATGGCGAGAACGCCACATTTACCTAAACCAGGAGAAACAGTAAAAGGTTTAGCATTTAAAATGGGACCAGGAGGAAAAGGTTCAAATCAAGCAATAGCAGCAAAAAGAGCAAATTGTGATGTGACATTTATATCAAAAGTTGGAAAAGATGAATTTGGAGAAATGGCTCTTAACACTTTTAAAAATGAAGGCTTAGATACTAAATACATATTTGAAGATGAAAATTTACAAACAGGTACAGCTTTAATAATAGTTGATGATGTAACATCTCAAAATGAAATAGTAGTAACATCAGGAGCTTGTGATAATATAACTAAAGAAGATTTACAAACTTGTAAAGATGCAATTATAAACTGTGATATATTCTTAAGCCAATTAGAAATAAATAGAGATGCAATAGAAGCTAATATAAAATTAGCTCATGAAAATAATGCAACTATAATATTAAATCCAGCTCCAGTTCAAGATATTAGCGAAGATGTATTGAAATTAGTAGATATAATAACTCCTAATGAAGTAGAAGCATCAATTATTACTGGATATGAAGTTGTAACAGTAGAAGATGCCAAAGTAGCAGCTAAAATACTTCAAGAAAAAGGAATAGAAGATGTTGTAATAACTCTAGGAAAACAAGGTGTATATGTAAAGAGTAAAGAAGAAGAACAATTTGTAAAAGCGTATACTGTAGATGCAGTAGATACAACAGGTGCAGGAGATGCATTTAATGGAGGGTTTGTTACAGCTTTATCTGAAGGAAAAGATATATTTGAAGCTGCTAGATTTGGAAATGCTTTAGCTGCATTATCTGTAACAAAAATAGGAACAGCACCAGCTATGCCTACTAGAAAAGAAATAGATACATTAATGGAAAAAGAGTTAACAATGGCTTAAGGGAGGAAAATAAAATGAATAAATATATAGATCATACATTATTAAAAGCAGTGGCAAGTAAAAGTGATATAGAAAAATTATGTAAAGAAGCATTAAAATATGATTTTGCATCTGTTTGCGTAAATCCAGCAAATGTAAAAATTTCACATGAATTGTTAAAAGATAGTAATGTTAAAGTATGCACAGTAATAGGATTTCCTCTAGGAGCAAATACAATAGAAACTAAAGTATTTGAAACTAAAAATGCTATTGAAAATGGTGCAAAAGAAATAGATATGGTAATAAATATAGCTGCTCTAAAAGAAATGGATTTAGATTACTTAGAAAAAGAATTAAGTGAAATAAAATCTGCATGTGGGGAAAATGTTTTACTAAAGGTGATTATAGAAACTTGTTATTTAAATGAAGAAGAAAAAGTTTCTATAAGTAAGTTAGTCGGAAAACTTAATATAGATTTTATAAAAACATCAACAGGATTTGGAATAGGTGGTGCCACACTTGAAGATGTAAAAATTATGAAAGATAATATAGGCGAAAATACAAAAATAAAAGCATCAGGTGGAGTTTCTGATTTTGAAACAGCTAAAGCATATATAGATTTAGGATGTAAAAGAATAGGAACTAGTAATGGTATTAAAATAGTAACTAAAGATCAAAGTATGGAATTAAACTCATATTAATAGGTTGAAATAGGGGGATATAAAAATGAGTGTATATATAGCTGAATTTATAGGTGTTGCAATAATTGTATTTTTAGGATGTGGTGTTTTAGCAGGAAACTCTTTGAAAAAATCTGGCGCTAATGGTGCTGGAAATGTGGCAATAAACTTAGCATGGGCAGCAGCAGTTACTCTTGCAGTATATACAGTTGGAGATATAAGTGGAGGGCATTTTAACCCAGCTGTTACAATAGCTTTTGCTATACAAGGAACTTTTGATTGGGCTTTAGTACCAGGTTACTTATTAAGTCAAGTTTTAGGTGGAATGTTTGGAGCATTATTAGTATATTTACAGTATCTACCTCACTGGGAAGCTACAGAAGATGAAACTGTTAAATTAACAGTATTTGTAACTGCACCAGCAATAAGAAATAATTTTACAAACTTTATAAGTGAGTTTTTAGGAACTTTTGCATTAGTATTTGTTGTATTAGCTTTAGGAATAAATGATTTTGCAGCTGGAGTAAATCCATTAGCAGTTGGATGCTTAATATTTGTACTAGGAACATCTTTAGGTGGAGTAACTGGAAATGCTATAAACCCAGCTCGTGACTTAGGTCCTCGTATAGCACATTTTTTATTACCTATACCAGGAAAAGGAATTTCAGATTTTAAATATGGATGGATACCAGTAGTTGCTCCTATAATGGGAGGAAGTTTAGGAGCAATGCTTCATTCAGCACTATATGAAGGAATAGTAGACTTTAGACTTTGGGCAATTATGATAATTTCAGCCATTACCTTTGGAGCTTTATATATGATAAGTGTAAAAAACTTAAAAGAAAATAATCTTTCAAGCACTAAAGTAGCATAGCAACAATGACTTGGTCATCGTAAGACTATTATAGAGTGTAGTTCTTTTCAGTTTATGTCAAGAATTTGCTAAAAAAGAGGATGCTTCAAAATGATTTCTAAATCATTCAAAGAGGCATCCTTTTTTAATTGTTTTTTGTGAAATAATGTATTTATACATTATGGAAAAATAATAGAGGAAGAGAATGGTTGTAAGTTACAAGGAGTAATTAAAACTTCTAAAATCTACAAAATAAAATGTATCCTATTAACTTTACTTTTATTATTTATATTATCTAAGGTTAATCTTTTTTCAAGTATATCCATACTTTTTTTCCAAGGGATATATATATTATGGATTTATAAATACAACCTAAGCAATGAATTTATA
>NZ_JANKBY010000323.1:0-4048 GCF_024621905.1 Terrisporobacter muris | reverse complement strand
TCTGTAAAAAATCTATCAATTCAACTTATTTAAATACCGTTATTATAGAATTTATCAATATACTTGTTTTCTTTTTAAATATATACCATAATATACCATATACTAAATATTTTAGGAGGTAATTATGAGCAAACTAAAAATAGGACTAATTCAGATGAAAGTTGAGAATGATAAAAAAGAAAACCTTATAAAGGCTTCTCAATTAGTAACAAAAATTGCTGTTGAAAGACCTGATATTGTTATTCTACCCGAAATGTTTTCTTGTCCTTATGTTTCATCTAATTTTCCTCTTTATGCTGAGGAAGAAGGAGATTACACCTTTAATTTTTTATCTAATTTAGCAAAAACGAATAATATATATCTAGTAGGTGGCTCAGTTCCAGAAAAGGGAAAAAATAAAATTTATAATACTTCTTATGTTTTTGATAGACAAGGCGAAATGATAGGAAAACATAGAAAAGTGCACTTATTTGATATCGATATAAAAAACAAACAAAAATTTAAAGAATCCGACACTCTATCTTCCGGTGATAAGATTACTGTGTTTGATACAGAATTTGGTAAAATAGGATTATGTATTTGTTATGACTTTAGATTTCCTGAATTTTCAAGGCTTATGGTGGATAAGGGGGCTAAAGCTATAATTGTCCCAGCTTCTTTTAATTTAACCACAGGTCCTGCTCATTGGCATGTTATGTTTAGGTCTAGAGCCATAGATAATCAAGTTTATGCTATAGGTTGTTCTCCTGCTAGAGATTATAACTCTCCTTATATTTCTTATGGACACTCTTTAATAGTTTCTCCCTTTGGTGAAATCCTTTGTGAACTAGATGAAAGTGAAAATTTAATTACTTATACAATTGATTTTGATTATGTTAACCAAGTAAGAGAAGAACTTCCTCTACTACATCATAGAAGAAGAGATTTATATGAATTAGTTGAAAAATAATATTGTATATGTACAATTAATTTAATCTATTTATTAAGTGAGGTTGAAATAAATGTGTGATTTTTTATATGGCGCTGTTAGTAAAAAAGATTACAATGAAAAATTCATATCAACATCTTTAAAATACAATATTCCAGTAGATTATTATTTTGAATCATGTTCTTTGTTTCCTTTAAAAAAATATGATGATTATATTTTTTTCAGATTAACAAATGAATATTGTGACTGCGACAGTCCTCTTGGATATGATATTAATGAAATAGAGTCAAAATATTTAAATGTTCCTCATAAAAGAGAACTATTTTTAAATACTATTTATGGCACTATTGATCATTATATTAATTGGCTAAAAGAATTAAATGATTTATTTTGTATCAATAACCTTTACTTAGTTAAACATTTGGATGATAATACGCCCGAAAAAGTATGTGATAAATATATAATTCATGTTGATGATATTAATAGATCATTTCTTATAAACTTAGAAAATGAAATAGCTTACAAAATACAATTTTATAAAAAGTATTTCTAACCTAAAAGAGAGTATCTCAACCTATTATAAATAGTTGATTACTCTCTTTTTTAAATTATTTTCTTCTTTTATTATTAAAACTTAAAATCTTAACATCTTTTTTATCATTCGATAAGCTTCCTTCTTTAAGTCCCATAAGTATTTCTAAATCATCAGCATATAAAATAATATTTTCATTATATAGTTTTTCCATTAATGTATTTTTACTTACTATATTATTATCTAAAAGTAATTTATATGCATTTCTAAGACAAGTTGGATGAGTTGATTTAACATTGTCTAAAGGCTCTTTTTTGTGCCATCCATTTTTGCTTATTTCATTCATTAAATAATTGTATTTTTTATAATTTATTAATCCTAAAGAATAAGCTCTATATAAAATTATAGTAAGTGGCACCATAAATTTAGATTTAACTTCTAAATAAGATTCTAATTCGTTAGGGTTAGACAGCTCCCCTATTAATCTCTTCTTTGGTAATAATAAAGCAGACGCAAAATCATCTTTATTAAATCTTTTAGCTGGTATATTTAACTCATTACTTATTATAAATGCAAATTCATATGCTAAATCGTAATTTCTTAGAGCCAAAGAATTTTTGTCATGACCTAGCGATACTATATATTTTTCTTTTCCATTAATACTTTGTTTTTGTGAATATGGATAAGCACCTTTTCTGTCTATATTCATAGCAGTAATCACTACTCCCACAGCTTCCATAAATGATACCATATTTATTATAGGTTCTTCACCTAATTCATAAAACTCTCTACACCTTTCAGCTAACTCTTCCATAGATAAGTTTTTATTTAAATTATCTGGAAGTTGTAACTCTGGGAACTGGATGTAATTTTCAAAAAATAAATAAAGTTTGTGTATCATTACTAGTTTTTCTCTATATGATATTTCTTCATTTCTTTGTATTGTTGATTGTGGATTAAAATGAGCAGCATCCACATTTACTTTTATGTTCTCATTTCTATAGAAGTATTCTCTTGGAAAATGTAGTACATTTGATAATTTTAATGCATTTTCCACTGTTGGCTTATATTTATTTTCTTCAAAAGCTAATATATCTTTCTTATTTATATTTGTTTCCTTAGATACTTGATCTATGGTTTTTCCTCTGTATATTCTAGCTATTTTAAGTCTTTTACCATTAAATAATTCTTTCTTCATATTTAAGGTCCTTTCATAGTTGTTTTTTGTCATTCAACTTCTTATTATACTTAATATGTAACATCTTTTCAAATAATAAGTTATTTAATCGTTATGAGTTCATATTAAGTTGATTTTATTTTAATTTTTACATAATCAAATAAGGAATCTAAATTACCGTTATTTTTACCGCCACCCTGTGCTAGTGTTTTACTTCCTCCACCTTTTCCATCAACTAATTTAATACTATCTTTTAATAAAATATTCATATCTATTTTTTCTAAGTTCTTCGAGCAAGCAAATAATAAATTTAATCTATCATTATTTATTAAAGCAAATAATCCAATATTATTTTCTGTTTCTGTGATTTTATTTGCAATTTTATTTATATAGTTCATATTTTTATCTTCATAAGTTTTAATTATAATATTCATGCTTCCATTTTTTTCAGCTTCTTCAATCATTTCTTTCATCTCATAGTTACTTATTATTTCTTCTAATTTTCTATTTTCTTTATTCGCTTCATTTATTTTATTATTTAATTTTTCAATACCTTGATATGCGCCTTCTTCATTACTACTAAGCATCTTACAAATTTTATTTAAGTAGTTATCTCTTTTTAACATTTCATCTATTGCTTTTGTCCCACATAAAAATTCAATTCTTGTTGCTTTTTTATATTTTTCAAATTTCTTTATTTTTATAACTCTTAAGTCTAAAGTATTTTTGACATGAACTCCACAGCATAAATTTATATCCAAATCTCCAAATTTCACAACTCTTATATCATTAGAAAGCTTAGATAAATCATCTTTTATTTTTAATTTCTTAGCTTCTTTCTTATTTATATTAAGAAATTCCACAGGTATATTTTCTCTAATAATTTCATTGCACATGCTTTCAATTTTAATTATGTCATCTTCTTTAAAAAATCCTTCTATATCCACAGTTGCAAAATCTTTTCCTAAATGAAAACCCACAGTCTTTGCTTTATATTCATTGTTAAAACAAGCAGATATAACATGTTGGCCAAAATGATGTTGCATACCATATTCCCTTCTATCCCAATCAATTTCACATTTAACCTTATGAATTCTATTTGGTTTTTTATCCAATACATGATATATTTTGTCATTTTCTTCATATACATCTTCCACAGACATATTATCTATAGTTCCCAGGTCACAGTATTGACCTCCACCTCCAGGGAAAAAAGCTGTTTTATCTAACAATACATGATATTTATTATTCATCTCTTTAATTTCTTCTATTTCAGCAGTAAAATTTTTAATATATGAATCAATATAAAATAATTTTTCCATCTTTATCTCCATTTCAATTTATTTATAGTTTATTTTTAACATTATTAGTTAATTATAACTAGAAAATTATTAATTTAATAGCTTTTATT
>NZ_JANKBY010000322.1:0-4054 GCF_024621905.1 Terrisporobacter muris | reverse complement strand
TATTTTAATTAATTTATCAAATTAAATTTTTATAAATTAGAACAACTTACTTCACTATTTGTTCTAGAATCTTTATATACTAAATCTTTCTCAATTTTATTTGATTTTTTATTATATTTTAAAAGTAATGCTGAATTTATAATAACAAGAACTGAACCTGCATTATGAACAAGTGCTCCAACAACTGGACCTAAAACTCCTGTCATGGCAAGAATTACAGCTATAAAGTTTAGCCCTAAAGAAAAAGCAATATTTATTTTAATGATTTTCATCATATGTTTCGATAAATTTAATAAGTGAGGTAAGTTGTCTATATCGTCTCTAACAAGTACTATATCAGCTGCATCTACAGCTATATCACTACCTATTCCCCCCATTGCGATTCCAACATAAGCTTTTTTAAGGGCTGGAGCATCATTAATTCCATCCCCAACCATACAAACCATTTTATTTTCATTTTCTTGATACTTATCTATTAATTCAAGTTTGTCCTGAGGAAAACATTCTGATTTTACTTCTTCTATATTCACTTGAGATGCAATACTTTCTGATACGTACTTATTGTCTCCTGTTAAAAGTACTGGACTTATACCCAAACTTTTTATACTTTCCACCATAGACTTTGATTCTTTTCTTAAAGTATCACTAAGTATTACATATCCACCTACTTTATTATCTATTCCAATATAAATTATTGATTTACCTTGATTCTTATGTTTTTCTCTTATAAATCTAATTTCTTCTCTTTTAAATTTTTCATCTAAAAGTAAATGTTTATTTCCTGCTATTATTTTTTTATTATTTACTTTGGCAATTACACCTCTGCCTGGAATTATTTTAAATTCCTGTGGCGGATTCACTTCCACTTTGTGATTTTCTTTAAAAGAAGATACTATGGCTCTTCCAAGAGGATGTTCTGAATATAGTTCGCATGAGGCTACCATTTCATAAAGTTCTTCATTACTTAAGTCATGCATAACACTAACAACTTCTTCCACACTTGGTTTTCCATAAGTTAATGTACCAGTTTTATCAAAGGTAATTTTGTTCACCTTTGAAAGTCGCTCTAGTGCATCTCCTTCTTTGACTAAAATACCATGTTTTGAAACATTTCCTATGGCTGCTACTATGGCTGTTGGTGTGGCAAGTACTAAAGCACAAGGACAAAATACAACTAAAATTGTAACTGCTCTTATTATTTCTCCTGTAATTAACCAAGTTAAAATAGCACTAGAAAATGCAGCAACAACTATATAAGTTGCCCATTTATCTGCCAAACCTACTATTTTTGCTTTGCTAGCATCAGCACTTTGAACAAGTTTTATCATTCTTTGTATAGAACTATCTTCTCCCACCTTTGTTGCCTTCATTTCAAAAGATCCAAATTGATTAACTGCTCCAGAACATACACTGTCTCCTTCACTTAAATCCACAGGTATAGATTCTCCACTCATTACAGAATTGTCTATGGAAGTTTTTCCTTTTGTAATCACGCCATCTACTGCTATAGTTTCTCCTGGATTAACTCTAAGTAAATCTCCCACCTTAACGTCCTTGGCATTTATGGATTTTTCTTCATTATTCACTACTAACCTTGCCAAAGTAGGTGTTAAATGAACTAATTTTTCAATTCCCTTTCTTGATTTTCTAACTGTAAATTCTTCAAGGAAAGCCCCTATTTGCATTATAAATGCCACTTCACCTGCTGCAAAGATTTCTCCAATTATTACTGAGGCAATAAGCGCCATGGATACAAGTACATCAGCTTTTATATCAAACTCTGTTACAAGACCTTCTATACCTTCTTTTATAATAGGTAGTCCACAAAATATAACAGCAATCCAAGCCAAATCCACGTTGAATAATTTTACATGGCTAAAGCTAAGTATAAGTGCAATTCCTGATATTACTAAAAATAAAATATCTCTTTTTATTTCATCTTTTAATAAATTTTTCATATTACAATTACTCCTCCCTTTTAGATATACCCCACTAGGTATACTTAAATTATACCTAGGGGGGTATGGTTTCGCAACAAAAATAAAAAACTATTCTGATATATGTCAAAAAACATCTTATCAAAATAGTTTCTATAATAATCTTTTTAAAATAAAGTCATACTAATCCTTCTTTTATCTCATTTCATATAATTTAAAGCAAAAGAAAAAGCACTATCTTGGGGATTATAGTCTCCAAATCAGTGCTTTTTCCAGGACAAAAGCTTTCACTTAGCCCTTACCTCAAGTCATCAAACATAGTTTGCAAGCTAGTTACATTTTCAAACCTTGGGTATTGAATCATAACTATCTGCACGATAGTAGATGAGGAATCTAGTATCTTCATTATATTCGACGGATATTAAAAAATATCAAATATACTTAAACTCCCAAGGAAATCATAAACACACATATTCATGATTAGATTAAGTTAGATTGATTTGCATCAACCATTACTTATATATTAACCTATTTAAGCTTAAATATTCATTTTTTAAAATTTACTAATAGCCCAATAATTGGATGCCATCTTTAATACATTCTATCTCTAAAGGAAAATCTGGACCCTTCTCTCCATCAATATCTGTAATTAAATTATCTTTACAATCAATTTTCAATTTATCTGTTTTAAAGTATAATATTTCATCCTTATTGTACCCTTCAAGGTGTTCACCTTTTAATACGCTTATAAGTAAAGGTAACATATTTGGAAGTAAAACTTCTTTTACTATAATAACATCTAACAATCCATCATCTACCTTGGCTTTATAAGCAAGATTAATATTACCAGCAGTTTTTCCATTGAAAATTAGCATTAGATACATGTCGCCCTTATATTCCATCTCTTTTGATTCTACTTCAATACTAAATTTTCTCATATATAATGCTTCTTCAATACCTTTTAAATAATAAGATACTTTTCCTATGGAATTCTTAAAATCAGGATTAATTTTTTGGGATACATCTGTAAACATTCCTGCACTTGCCACATTTATAAAGTATTTATCATTAATTTTTCCAATATCAATTTTTTTAGGTTTTGAATTAACAATTCTTTCAATAGAATCCTTTGGATTAAATGGAAGATTGACCGCCTTTGCAAAATCGTTTGCCGTTCCGCATGGTAAAATGCCTATAGGAATATCAATATTTAACACTTTCATAGCATTTAAAATTAAATCTACCGTCCCATCTCCACCAGAAATTAATATATGATCATAATTAGTATCTATATCAAAAAAAGCATCTTCTACTGGTCTATTTTTACTAAGCCTAAAAGGCACTACAATATAGTCGTATTGTTGATATATCTTTATTATCTTATCAAGTTCATGAGAAATTCTTCTTTCTCCTGAATTTGGGTTGTAAATAAACTTAACTTTTTTCATATTTCCTCCAGTTAAAATCCTAAAACATCATTAATAAATATAACATTCATTCTATTTGCTGTTCTTTGTCTTTTTATAACTGTATATTCACAGCATATTCTGTCATCACTTTTACAGTCCATGCAATAGCCTACCTTTGCACAAGGAGTGGCTGCATTCAGCCTTTTTGCATTTGCTGGACCACTTAAAACTTTATTACGCTTAACTGCTTCGTCTATATTTTTAACTATTTTGTTTACTCCAACTACTAATATAACTTTATCTGGACCATATAACATGGCTGCTACTCTATTACCATTTCCATCAACATTAAAAATTTCTCCTTCTTCTGTAATAGCATTTACAGATGAAAAATATGTGTCTGCACAGAAAGTTTTTCTGTAAAGCGCTTTCATATCAGCTGGTGTAAGGTTTTCTTCATATCTGTCTAAAAAATTATATCTTCCACTCCTAAGCAAATCTATTACATTAGTTTCAAATAAAGTACTAGATCCTCCAACAGATACCATTTCACCTTCTTTTGCTATATCTTTAATTATATTTATAAGTTCATCATTACTTTTTGCATAATAACCTTTAATGTTATTTTTTTCTAAATTATTTATAGTTTTTTCTATCCTTTTTTCATTTACCCATTTTACATTTTCATTCATATCATACAATCTCCCT
>NZ_JANKBY010000321.1:0-4091 GCF_024621905.1 Terrisporobacter muris | reverse complement strand
GATCTGTATTATATATAAAAATTTACTCCTTGATAAAATTGGAGGGATACTATGAAAAAGGATAATGAAGTTTTAGAGGATAAATTACCAAGAAACTGTTGTACCTTCTGCTCTCATTTAAGTTTGGAAGGACCTGATGAAAATTTTAGATACTATATAAAATGTATAATTAATAATAAAATACCAAATCCAAGTGACTGTTGTAAATTTTTCGATCAAGAACATACAAATCTAACAACTTGTGATTTAGATTATTTATATTTAGACTTTCTAGAAACCAGCCTTAGAATTAAGTATGAAGATTATCTTAATTCTTTGTATTGGCAATTATTTAAAGAAAATACTTTAAAAAAACACAATTATGCTTGCTCCAACTGTAACTCTATAGATGATGTGGATGTATACCATATAAATAAAAAATTAGGGCGCGAGACTGATGAAGATGTAGTTGTATTATGCAGTAAATGTCTTCCAAATAATAAAAAGTAATTGTATAAAATAATACAACTTACATATATTATTTTTAATATAGTTTGTAAAGGAGGTCTAAAAAATTGGATACTAGTTTAAGATGTGATGCAACAAGGTGTATACATAACAATAGCAATTATTGTTATGCAGGAAGAATAAGTATTGATGGAAGTCTTGCTGATGACATTGATGATACTTACTGTTCTACTTTTAAGGAAAAGGACTATCAGCAATTTACTAGTTCTATTTATGGAGAAAATAAGTTAGATCCTACCACTATACAAAATATAAAATGTGACGCAATAAAATGCTCACATAATGTTAATAAGTATTGTACAGCTAGTAAAATCAAAATAAATAGTGGAAATGCCAGCTGCGATATGTTTGTTGAGAAATAAATATTTAATATAGAAATTTTCAAATAAAAAAGAAGCTAATATTAGCTTCTCTTTTTATTCTTCATCAATTTCCGCACAAGTTTCTACTTGAATATTTTCTTTATTTTTTAAAGATTTAATACTTTCAATAACACTTTCATGAGTTAGTGACTTAGAATCAATATGACTGATTTTAAAAGCAATTTGTATGGCGTATCCTAATCCAAATCCACTTATTATTGTTCCAATTCCCACACTTCCTCCTAAGAACCAACCTACTGTTAATGCTGTTAATTCTATAATTGTTCTTATTGCGCCTACAGATTTTGATGATCGTTTATTTATAGCTAACATCAATCCATCCCTAGGACCACTACCAAGCGCTGGTTTTAAATATAATACAGTTGCTATAGCAGCTAAAATTATTCCTATTAACATCATAATAATCCCTGTAAATAAATTATTTGCATAAGGTACTATATTAAGTCCTTCAAATACATCTAAAAAAGTACCTATAAGTAATACATTGCCTAATGTAGCAAATCCAATTCCTTCTCCCATAAATGCATCAATTATTATAATTATAATTCCTACTCCTATAGATATTTGACCCATAGTAAAACCTGTTTTTAGAGAAATACCTTGATGAAGTACATCCCATGGACTAAGGCCAATATTCGCGTGTATCATTACTACTATAGCTAGACCATACACTATAAATCCTAGTAATAATCTGGTTACAACTCTAATTATTTTATTCATAATATATTCCCCTCTCCTCAAATTAATCATAACAAATAAATGTAACATTAGTAACTTAATTTAAAAATTAAATATAAAAATTCGCTTCTCTTGAGCGACATGTCTGCGAATCATTTCTTTACCACTTCAACCCACTGTGTAGGCGACATGTAATTTTAAGCCACATCGTGGGCGCTCCACTTTAGGTAACAACTTTCTAAAAGGCTCTTTTTTTACAATTCTATACTCTTTGATATTTTTTATTCCATAACTTATCAACAAATATAATAGTATCAGTGTACTTGTAATAAAAAAAGACATATCATAAGATATGTCCAGAATGTATGTTTTATTACACTTCACAATTCTCTATTTGTATTATGTAATCATTGCAATGTTTACATATAATGGTACTTACTATATAACTATCATCTACAAGATTTGCTCTAGATAATTTGTTAAATGATTTCCCTTTATAATCTTTATCAATAGTACTTATTACATATTTTCCATCCTTAGTATAAATATAAAAATGATATTCTAAAAATGGGAAGAATTTTTCTTTTTCTTTTATGCCTTTTAAACACTTTGGACATGCTTCTATATAAAACTCTTCATCAAATATTATTTCTTCTGGAGAGTTATTTAATAATTCTATAATCATATCCCTATCAATATTTTTAACTGGCTTTTCATCATCATTGATTAATTCATCAAAATTTTCATCATTTAATATGTATTCTTTTTCATCAAAAGTAAATTTAAACATTTGGTCACCTCTTTTATTTTCTAAACTTAAAATAACATTAATCTTATTATAATATGAAATAATTAAATATCAAGGCTATATACTAAAAAATACCAACAAGTTTTACTTATTGGCATTTTAATTATTTGTTTATTCAATTTCAGATTTAAAAGGTGTCGGATCACTAATAGCTTCTCTATACTCATCATGAGTTATATAACCTTGGTCATACATATGCTTTAGAACTACCTTTTGTCTTCTTTTGGCCTCATCATGTTGCATATATTTAGCAGGATTATTTGTAATTCCTGCTAACATGGCACATTCACTTAAATTTAAATCTCTAACATCCTTACCAAAATAAGTTTTAGCTGCATCAGCCACACCATAACTTGCTTTACCAAAGTATATATTATTTAAGTAAGCTCCTAAAATTTCATCTTTTGTCATTATCTTATTCATCTGCATAGCATTATACATATCTCTAATTTTACGTTTCATAGTTTTATCTTCGCTGGTTAACAAGTTTTTCGATACTTGCATATCTATAGTACTTCCACCTTGTGTTGATTCTGATAAAATATTATTTACAACAGATCTAACTAAAGATTTATAGTCAACTCCCTTATGTTTATAAAATCTCTTATCTTCTGTTGCAACAATAGCATGTTTTAAATTATCTGGTATTTCATTGATTGGCACTATATTTTGAGATACATAACTATTGTAAATTAAATCTTTGGTAACATCAGGAGCTCCTTTAAGTGATACTGCTATCAACACAGAAGCGAATATACTTCCTACAAATGTTAACATTAGTAAAATAGTTAAGCATTTTTTAGTTATACTATATGCTTGTCGTCTTTTTTTATCTCTTTTTTTGTAAAACAATTCTTTTTCTAGCTCAAAATCTTCATCTATTTCGTTTCTATTAATTCTATTAATTTCTTGTTTATTTTCAGGATTAACTATATTTTCTTGTTTATGAATTTTATTTGAATTACTAGAACTAATTTTTTTCTTCTTATCTTATTATCACTACTATCATAATAACTCATATATACCTCCTTACTTGTTAAATTAATTATACATTGTAAATTAAAATAAATCAAAGTACAAAATTGTAATATTACGTCATGTCGAATGTAAGGTATAAATGATAAATATGTTGAAAAATATCTATATTAAAAGAATTCTATAAGCTACTTGTAATAAATATATTAAATATTTAGTACTTTTATAGTTTTCTCTTTTTTAATATCACTTAAGTTCTCAAAAACTAGTTTAAGTGGTGTATTTTTTTCTTCCAATGCTACTCCTATCTTTATTTGTTTGCGTTCTCCACTTTCTAAAGTTCCCACAAATCCTAAGCATTTATTTTGCGTTTGTATGAATGTTTGTAGTTTTTTATCGCCTTGATAAATAGAATAATTTATATTGGACAACTCTACACAATCTAATCCTGTATTAGTTATATCCATAGTAATAATAGAGTACACTTCATATATTTCATCTAAACTTATAGTACTATTTATTGTTTCCATATCCGTAATTTCTATTTCAATATCTTTATCATTAATATTATTTATATGAAGTACATTTTGGAAATCATTATTCTTATTAAAACAATAAGATGTATTATTATAAATGCATAATGTAAATAATATAATTAAGCAAATTGTAAACTCTTTTTTCATGATACTCCTCCTTGTTAAAGATATTTTAGCCAAAAAATAGAAATATATTAATGAAGA
>NZ_JANKBY010000320.1:0-4096 GCF_024621905.1 Terrisporobacter muris | reverse complement strand
TATATATTTAACCAAATATATATCTAACATTTAATCATAGACTAATCGCAACTTAGGAGGCAAAATATGTGCGGACATGTGGCAATATATTATAAAACAGCACAACCTGATTTAGCAAGACAAAAAGCTATAAGAGATGCAAATAAAGAAATATATCATAGAGGACCAGATGATGAAGGATATTATGAAAATGATAAGATAAGTTTTGGATTTAGAAGACTAAGTATAATAGACATAGAAAGTGGCCATCAGACCTTTGAAAAAGACAATAATGTGATAATTTTTAATGGTGAAATATATAACCATGAAGAATTAAGAAAAAAATTAGAAGAAAAAAATCATAAATTTACTACTAATTCAGATACTGAAGTACTTTTAACATCTTATATTGAAATGAAAGAAAAATGTGTTGAAAAATTAAGGGGAATGTATGCTTTTTTAATATGGGATGAAGAAAATCAAATTTTATTTGGAGCAAGAGACATATTTGGTATTAAACCTTTGTATTACTTTGAAAATGAAGATTTTATAGCTTTCTCATCAGAGTACAAATCTTTATTACTTTTATCCAATGAAAGAAGTATTGATGAAGAGGTTTTACAACAATATCTATCATTTCAATATACAAATGGTGAAGGTACCATGTTAAAAGAAATAAAAAAAATACCACCACATCATTACTTTACTATAAGAGATGATATACTTACTATAAAAAATTATTATGATATTGATTACAAAACAAGAAATGATATAAGCAAAGAAGATGTTTATAATGTGATTAATGAATCTGTTAAAAAACATTTAATATCTGATGTTGAAGTAGGAACATTTTTATCTGGAGGTATTGATTCATCCATAATAGCAACTTTAGCTTCTAAAATTAACCCTAATATAAAATCATTTTCAGTAGGTTTTGGAATAGATGGATACAATGAGTTAGATATAGCTAAAAAAACTGCTGATGAATTAGGAATAGAAAATATACAAATTAAGGTGAGTCAAAAAGAATATATAAAATCTTTGCCAGAAGTTGTTAAACTACTAGATGATCCGCTAGCTGATCCATCAGCTCTTGGAATATATTTTTTATCTAAGGAAGCGAGAAAACATGTCAAAGTTGTCTTATCTGGAGAAGGAGCAGATGAATTATTTGGAGGGTATAATATCTATAAAGAATATTTTAGTATAAAACCTTTATTAAATATGCCTAATAAACTTAATGATACAGTAAATAAAATAGCTAATATTATGCCAGAAGTAAGAGGTAAAAGTTATTTGATTAGATCAACTACACCCTTAAGAGATAGATATATAGGTAATGCAAAAATATTTGAAAATAAGGAATTAAAAGAAGTTTTAAATAATTATAGTGATAATTTCATTTATCAAAATTCAACTAAATCTATTTATGATGAAGCAGAAAAAAGAGGATATGATTATGTAACTACTATGCAATATATAGATATGAATACATGGCTACCAGGAGATATTTTATTAAAAGGAGATAGAATGTCGATGGGTGCATCTATAGAACTTAGAGTTCCATTTTTAGATAAAGAAGTTCTTGAATTATCTTCTAAGTTAAGTTTAGATCAAAAGGTTACAAAGAACCAATCTAAAGTATTACTTAGAGAAGCATTTAAAGATATAGTTCCAAAACACGTAGTTGAAAAGAAAAAGCTAGGATTTCCAACACCAATAAGAGTTTGGTTAAAAGAAGAATTAGGTGATGTAGTAAGAAAAACTATATTAGATTCAAATATTGATGAATTTATTAATAAGGATTATGCTATAAAACTTTTAGATGAACATATATGTGATAAAAAAGATAATTCCAGAAAAGTATGGACTATATTTATGTTTGCTTTATGGTATCAAATTTTTATTGAAAAATTAAATATACAATTTTAATAATTATTTTGAACAAGTATTATATTTGAATCATTTAAATTTTTTATTGACAAAAAAATTATATGTTATAAAATAGAGTAGTAAAATAAATATGATCGGATGAAAATAATCTTAGACATTACTTAGATGTAAGGCCGAAGAAGCAAAAAAAAGATTTTATCTTAATCTTTTTTGAAACTGACAGGCAAAAGGAAGATTGTTTGACGAAGCTTTGGAGAGAACGGATACCGTCGCCTACGTGGCTATAACCAACTGGCAAAAGGACAGAGTAATAAGATGCTTATTTAGCATGCTTATTACTCTGTCTTTTTTTGTTAAAAAATATAAATTGAATACAAAGCATAACTCTCAAATTAAAAATCATATTTATCTACGAATATACATTTTAAAAATTCATATAAGAGGAGAAAAAATTATTTATGAGAATGATGTTAGTAGGATCAGGAGCAGTAGGAGAATCAATATTAAGGATACTAGAAAGTAGAAAAAATCATAATGAATGGTTAGAATTTGTTTTAGTAGCTGATTACGATTTACAAAGAGCCAATGAAGTAATAGAAAATTTAAAAGAAAAAGAAAATTATAAAGCAGTTCAAGTTGATGCTAGAAATAAAGATGAAATGATTGAATTAATAAAAGAATACAGTATAGATTTTGTAATGGATTCAGCCGCACCATTTGTAAGTAACATAATTTTTGATGCTGCTTATGAGGGTGGCGCAAATTACGGAAGTATGGGAACTTGGTCGGTGCCTATGGATAATCCTAAATTTGGTCTTGGTATAGAAAATAGTTATATAGAACCTATGACTAAGTATAATTTTGATAGACATGAAGAGTGGAAAAAGAAAAATCAGATGGCTTGTATATGTATGGGAATAGACCCAGGTGTTGTTAATGTATTTGCTAAATACGCTGCAGAATATGAATTTGATGAGTTGCATGAGATACACGTAAAAGATGGGGGCAACTTAGAAATACCAGGAGCTAAAGAAAATGACATAACCTTTGGATTTAATGTATGGACTATTTTAGATGAGGTTATGAATCCAAATGTGGAGTATGATAAAGAGAAAGGTGGATTTATAGTAGAAGATGCTTTTTGTGGAGAAGAAAAATTTATCATGCCTGAAGGTGTTGGAGAAAATACTTTGGTAAAAGTAGAACATGAAGAAGTTGTTACTATGCAAAGATATTTAAGTAAATATGGGCTTAAGAAAGTTACTTTCAAAATAGCATTAGATCCATCTTTAATAAATGCATTAAAAGTAATTGATTCTTTGGGGCTTAGAAGTATACATCCAGTAGATGTAGGTGGAGTAAATGTAGTTCCAAGAGATGTAGTTGCAGCTTGTGCACCACAACCAAAAGATATTGGTAATGAAATGACAGGTATGATGCTTGTTGGTGTTCACTGTATAGGTATAAAAGATAAAAAGAAAAAAGAAATATTTATGTATCAGCCTTTTGATAATAAAGAATCAATAAGAAGATGGGGGATGCAAGCAGTAGTAGCTCAAACAGGATTTGGTGCAGCTCTTAGTATAGAACTTATAGGTAGAGGAATTTGGAAAGGAGAAGGAGTATTTTCACCAGAATATTTTGATCCAATTCCATATCTAGATTTAATGAAAGAAAGTGGATTTAGATATGAAATAGTATAATCCTATATTTAAGTGGAATAATAAACTTAAAAAATGATATTAAGTAATTTTATGATTATATGAAATATACTTAATATTCATTTTTAATAATGTGAATTTTTATACAAGGAGAATACATATGATTTTAGACAAAGAAAAATATTTAAAAGTTAGAGCAGTACAAGCTCAAGGAGCTAGAACTGTTAAAGAAGTTAAGGATATGACTGATATAGTTATAGAAAATGATGATGAATATAGCGAGATAGATAGAGTATTACAAAATGCTTGTAAGTGTCAAAATGTATCAGTAAACGAAGTTGTAGAAGCAGTTAAAAATGGTGCAGATACTATCGAGAAAGTTATGGCGGAAACTAAAGCAGGTACTGGATGCGGTAGATGTAAAGCAGTATTACAAAATATTATAGATAATAAAAAATAATTAAAAAGCCTTAGTAGTTTCATATAAGTGAAACCTAAGGCTTTTTAATTATTGTATAGAAAAATAATAAAATAAAATTTGGATGTTTTTATTCAAGCCAAGA
>NZ_JANKBY010000031.1:0-21014 GCF_024621905.1 Terrisporobacter muris | reverse complement strand
AAAATTTAAAAACCGGCAAATCTAGAGAAATCTAGAGACGCAAAGCTAAAGGGGCTAAGGTTTAATCAAACTATGCCAGCCAGTTGCCAAAGATTAATAGTCTTTGTTTTTGTATAGTGATTTTATAGTTATACTATAAGGTTATTTTATGATGTTTATTTTAGATGGCAACTACCCTTTATATATAGGGTAGTTTTTTTTATAAAATAATCATAAATCTACAATAAGATTATATTTGGGAATAGGTAGCAAAATCTTTATTTTTAAATTTATACATATGAGAGGGAGAATGGTATGAAGAAAAAAATATCAGCAGTATTGGCAGTATCGATGATAGCTACTAACATTTCACCAGCAATAAATGTATATGCCAATGAGATAGTAAAAGAAAAAGCTAGGATTATAGAGGAAAATGTAGCAAGCCAAGCTAAAATAACATCTTTTAATTTAAGGAATTATAGTAATTTTGAAGAGTACAATGCTAAATTTAGAGTAGCAAAAGAAGGAATTAAAAAAATATCTAATAACGGGGGCCAATATAGTTCTTCTAATTCAATAGAAAAGGCTATAGATGGAAATCTGTCAACTCATTGGGAAACTGGTATTCAAAATAGTGCAAATTTTAAAAATGAAGTTGTTATAGAATTTAATGATGTAGAATCGATTAATAGAATAGCATATGCAACAAGACAAGATGGAGCTAAAGGTAAGGGATATCCAACTAAATTTGAAATTTATTCATCTATAACAGGAGATGATCAAGATTTTAAATTAGTTTCCACTGGGGAACATTCTCAAACTGGAAATATGATGGAGTTTAAATTTGACACTATTACAACTAAGAAAGTTAAATTTGTATTTAAAGAAGCATATAATAACTGGGCAAGTGCATCAGAATTTTGGTTCTACAAAGAAGACAAAACTTTAGATAGTATGGAGAGTCTGTTTAAAGACAGTGATAAAAATGAAGTAAGTGATGAGTTCAAATCTGAAGAGAAACTTAAAGCTTTAGAGGATTGTGCTAAACAACATCCATTCTATGAAAATTTTAAAGAAGACTTAAACGATGCTAGACTTATATTAGAAGGCAATAATGTAACTTATACAGATGCCAAAGTGTATAAGTTCAAAGCTATGGGAACTCCTGAATTAGCAGAGTATGATAAGACTTATAAGATAGCTAATAATCATATAATTAATATAACTACTAACGGTAGACACTGGTCAACTAATACTATAGATAAAGCAATAGATGGTGATCCTGACACTTATTGGCACTCGGATGCTACAAACAATGAAAAACACACTAATGAAGTTATAATGACTTTAGACGAATTACAAACTTTAGATAAAGTAGTTTATACTTCACAAAGAGAGAGAGGATTTGCTAAAGAGTTTGAAATTTATACTTCTAAAACTTTATCAGGAGATACATTCACTAAAGTAACTAGTGGTAGCTCTTCAATAACTAGAGATTCAATAGCAATAAAGTTTAATCCAACTGAAGCTAGAAGAGTTAAGTTTGTATTTAAGAATGGTCACGAAGGCTGGGCATTAGCATCAGAGTTTGGACTTTATAAAGAAGATGCTACAATGAATAAGATGAATAGACTATTTACTGATAGCACTATGAGTAAAGTAAGTGATGAATTTAACACTTCTGATAAGTTAAAAGAATTAGAGGATGAATGCAAAAAACATCCATTCTATGATGATTTTAAAGAAGATTTAGATAATGCAAAGGCTATAGTAGAATCAGTAGATGTAGAGAGTACTATGGCATCAACTAAGAAGTTTAATTATCTAGATAATAAAGAGTACGTAGATAAGTTCAGAATGCCTTATGAAAATATAAAACGTATAAGTAACAATGGTGGGCAATGGTCTACTATGAAAATAGAGAATGCTATAGACTCTAAATTAGATACATATTGGGAAACTAATACATATAACAGAGAAGATTGGAAGAACGAAGTAACTGTAGAGTTTGTATATGCTGTTACTTTAGATAGAATAGTGTATGGAGCTAGACAAAGCGACAGAAAAGGATTCCTAGAAGAGTTTGAAATTTATGGTTCGAATACTACTAAAGGTGATACATTTAAATTAGTAGCAACAGCTAAAGCAGACTCTACTACTGGATTAGTAGAAGCTAAGTTTGAACCTACAAGATTTAAGAGATTAAAAATAAAAGTAATTAAGAGTAATCAAAACTGGGCAACATTAAATGAATTAATGTTCTTTAAAGAAGATGTTGTAGCAGACAAAGTTTATAACATATTTACTAATGATCTAATGAATGAGTTAAATTCAGAGTTCAACTCATTAGAAGTTATAGAAGCTTTAGAGAAAGAAGTAAAATCACATCCACTTAAGAGTGACCTTATGGAAATTATAGATATGGCAAAAGATTTACTTAAAGCTCCTGATAAGTATCAAAGCAATGTTTATGAGTTAGAGAGCAGAGGAGATTCTATAAAGGAAAGTCAAAAGAGAAAAGTGTGGAATTTCCAAGACTGGCAACCTACAGGTGTAGCAGTTAAATCAGGTGAAAAGATAAATGTTTATGTTGATGCACAACCTGGTACACCATTACCTAAGCTAGTATTCAAGCAAATGGATAGTCAACATAATGGTCAAGTGGTTATCAACTTAGTTAGAGGTAAGAATGAAGTTACAATACCTGAGGTTAATTCAAATGAACTAAGACCTGGAACTGCTAAAGCAGGAGTTTTATATACTTCAAACCCTTATACTGCAGAGCAACAAATAAGAAATCCTAAGATAAGAATAGATGGTGGAGTAAGTTACCCACACTTCATAAAAGGTGTAGATAATGATGAACAGGTTATGGAGGAGTTACGTGAATACAATGCTAAGTTAGAAGCTGACCCTAAATTACCTGATGTGTTTGAAGTATTTAGTGATAAGACTTTAGTAAATGTTAAAGCAACATATGCTTTAGACTGGTATACAAAGAATAACAAATTACCTAGCCAGACAGCAGATAAGTCTGATAAAGTAATAAAAGAAACAATGAGATATTGGGGATTTGACGGTTCAAAAGACGTACATTCAGACTTTAACTTTAGATATGTATCTATGGTTAAGTGGTTAGATAACGGTGGTTTCATGAATGCAGGAAACGGAATAACTGGATTTAACAAAGCAGAACAAGGTGGTGCCTTAAATGTTGACACTGGTTGGGGATTCATGCATGAAATGGGACACAATTTCGATACTAACAACAGAACAATAGGGGAAGTAACTAATAATATGTTACCTCTTCATTTCCAAAGAATAAATGGTGAACGTAGCAAAATATCTGAGCAAAATTTATGGGAGCGTAAAATATTCCCTAAAGTGAGTAAAGAAGATTACTCTAATAATGAGTGGTATCCAGATAATGATCGTAGTTTATTAACTCATATAGCTCCAATGTGGCAGTTACAATTATATGATGATACATTCTGGCCTCGTTTAGAACAACAGTTTAGAGAAAGAAACATAGGTGGAGGAGATTGGGATAATAAACATGAAGCTTGGGCAGTAGTTGCATCAGATGTTCTTCAATTAGATTTAAAAGAGCATTTTGCTAGACATGGATTCTATGTTAGTGATGCTACAGCTGAGCATATGGCACAATATCCAAAACCAACTAAGAAGTTATGGTACCTAAATGATAATAAATACCTTAACAAAGGGGAAGGTTTTAACTCAGAACTTAATTATTCTGTAAAACATAGCCTAAGTCAAGATTCTGTTAAATTAGATATAACAATTGATAAAACTAATGCTAACAGTCTTCTTGGATATGAAATAATTAGAGACGGTGAAGTAATAGGATTTACTACTAAGGATACTTTTACTGATACTAATATAACTTCAGGTACTAATCACGAGTATAAAGTAGTAGCTTACGATACTCAATTAAATGCTTCTGAAGGTGTAAGTGTTAAAGCACATCAACCTAAAATAGAAACAGTTGGAGGTTTAACTTTAAGTCTAAATGAGGAATTTAATGCACTAGATTACGTTAAAGCAACTGATTATAAAGGTAACCAATTAAACAACATCACTTTTACTGACAATGTTGATGTTACTAAGCAAGGTAAGTACACAGTTACTTATGAAGTAAATGATAAAGGTACAGTTTCTAGAGAAACTATGCAAGTTAATGTTGTTAGTGAGTACGACTATTTATCTGATAGTGAGTGGAAGAGTGTTGTAACAGGATACGGAACACCTTCACGTAATAACTCTATAAAAGGAAGAACTTTAGGAGAAGTTAAAGACTATGATAAAGGGATAAGAGTACATGCTAATGGTGAAGTTGTTTATGATTTAGGTGAACATAACTATGACAATTTCGAAGTAAAAGTTGGAGTAGATATGAATATGACACCTCAAGAAAACTCAAGTATAACTTTTAAAGTAGTTGGGGACGGAGAAACTTTAGCTACAACAAAAGTTTTAAAACATGCAGATAATATGCAATATATAAATGTACCTATAAAAGGTGTTAAAGAACTTAAAATAGAAGTTAACGATGGTGGTAATGGAAAAACTGCAGACCATGGTATAATGGTAGAGCCAAAGTTAACAACTAACAATGCTAAACCTAAGTTAAATATACCTAAATCTCAAACTGTTAAAGTAGGACAAGCTATAGAGAATATAGCTGGAACTTATAAAGCTACAGATGCAGAAGAAGGTAATTTAACTGAAAAAGTTGTAGTTACTGGACAAGATAAAGTTAACTTTAAGAGAGTTGGAAACTATACTATAACTTATAGTGTAACAGATAAAGATGGTAATAAAACAGAAAAGTCTAGAGTTATAAGTGTAATAAACCCAGAAGACTTCAAATATCTGAGCGATTTTGAGTGGAAGTCTGCAACAAAAGGTTGGGGAACTATAGGTAAAGATAATGCAGTAAGTGGTGCAAAGTTAAGACTTACTGGAGAAGATGGAAGTGTTGTAGAGTATGCTAAGGGTATAGGTACTCATGCTCATTCTGAGATAGTTTATGACCTAACAGACAAGAATGTTAACATGTTTAGTGCGTTTGTAGGTGTAGATCGTGCAATGTATAACAGCCCAGCAAGTATAGAATTCCAAGTTTATGTTGACGGAAAGAAGGAATACGAAAGTGGTGTAATGCGTGGTAGAGATGCTCAACAGTTTGTAGAGGTTGATTTAGCAGGAGCTAAAGAACTAAAGTTAGTTGCTACTGTAGGTGGCGACAATAATGGTTCAGATCATGCAAACTGGGCAGATGCTAAACTATACTTTGTGAATACTGATAGAATAGATACTACAGATTTAGATAAAGCTATAGAAGATGCTAATAAAGTAAATAAAGATGATTACACTGAAGAAAGTGTAAAAACTTTAGAAGACAAATTAGCTAAAGCACAAGCTGTAGCAAAAGAAGAAAATCCTAGTCAAGAAGCTATAGACACTGCTACTTTTGAACTTCAAGAAAGTATAAAAAATCTAGTTGAAATAAATCTGGATGAAGTTGTAAATATACCTGATAAGTATTTAGTTAAGTCTTTAAGCAAAGCTTTAGGTAAAGAGGGTAACTTCACAATAGGTGATATGAGAAAATTAACTAAATTTAATGTAGGTTATGGTGTTGAAAGTCTTGAAGGTTTACAATATGCTAAAAACTTAGAAATAATAGATGGCGAAAATAATGAAATAAGAGATCTTAGACCTATATCTAAATTAGAAAATTTAAAAGAGGTTAATTTCAATAATCAATTTGTTCAAGTTGGTGAATTAAGACCTGTTGATGGTGTAGTTAAAGTTAATACAGAAGCTTACAATAGATTAGGAAAGAATGTAGCCACAAAAGTTAAATTAGTAGATAACAAAGGCAATTTAGTTAAGGAACAAATTATAGATAAAAACACTAAAGAAGTTGATTTAGATGTTAGAGGTATAACATCAGGTTACTACGGAGTACATGTTACTTTTGAAGATACTGAGCTTAGTGGTATATTATTATATATGGCTATAATTTAACTTATAGCTCAAGCTAGAAATAGATTGGAAATTAAATAGAAACACAAGATTGAAGATAAACCACTAAGTATAATCTGCTTAGTGGTTTTTATTGTTTAAATTAAATAATACCCAACCTCAAAAACAATATATTTATACCCATAATAGAGTTCTATACATGAAAATCAAATAATAACTTATATATGAGGGGGTGTAGAATGAGGGAGAAAAAATTAGAAGAAAATCTTGGTGGAGCATTAAGATTTATAATAAAAAATTTTGGGAAAAATTCATTGTTAGACTCTGCTCATGTAAGTGCAATGATAAGTGAATTAAGACCAAATTTGCCTGAAGAATTGGCATGGCTAAAAGAAGCATTGGATATGGGCATAGCAGAGGTCCTTTTAGACAATAAAAACATTAATGACTTAAATAGAAAAATAGCCATAAATAAAGCGAGACTTATAATGGAAGAGAACCATATTCCCCAAAAAAGAATAAATTTCATATTGGAGAATTTAAAATATGGACTAAAATGGTCTAAAAATATTAAAATAAAAGACAAAAAAATAGAGAGGTATTTACTAGAATATAATTTGAATGAGGAAGAAATCTTGAATGAATTATATGGTATTAATGAATATAATCAAGATGAGCTAGATGATATTAATGAAGACAATCAAATGGGAAATGATATTTCAGAAAATAATATAAATTCTCAGGACTCGCAAGAAGATGACCCTACGTTAAGTTCTGCAAACAAAAAACATAATTACATGATTCCTTTGCTTATAGTACTTTTTATAGGAATTATAGGTACAACAATTTTTATAAGTTTAAACACAAGTAATGTAGATGTAACAGAAATTACATTTGATATGGATTATAAAAAAGGTGAGTCTACATATGTTTTTAAAAAAGGCGATTTTATAATAATGAATTTGACTCTTGAAAGTGATAAAAAAGAAGAAAAGATAGATGAAAAAAATCTCTCTTATGTTGTAGATGACACGTCCATTTGTAAAGTAAGTGATGAATTTGAAAAATGTAGGATAACAGGGGTAGGTGTTGGAACTACTACTATTCATGTATATTACGGTAATAAGTTGATAAAAAACATAGATATATCATTTGAAGATTAATGTAGGGGAATTTTGGGGATTTACAAACTGAAAAGAATTTTAGAAATTGATAAATTGAAGGTAATTTTGAAAATTCATGAACTTAAAATTTATAAAATAAAAATTTATTAAAAAAATTTGTAAAAAATGTATATAACTTCAAAATTGGGTCTATAATCTAAACATAGCAACACTTATTTTATTCATTCATTCATACACAATAATCTATACTTTATCCCCAAAGCCTGGACATCGGAAATCCAGGCTTTTGTTTTGCAAAAATTTAAAAATTTATACATATATAACACGAGTATATTTACTACTAGCAGTAATATAAACATTGTTTTTGCACCTATACATCATAGTAGTGCCATTATTTGCAGGCAAAGGTCCAGCCACATAGGTCAAACTATCACCAGGTTTTAGAACTCCAATAACTTTGCCATTCCAGTTGGCATCAGATCTTATATTAATACTTTCCTTTGAAATATTTTTTATTAGTTTTTTCTTGGTATTTGTAGAAGGTGTGTTTTCAGGCAAGTCTTCATTTTTTATGTGATTTTTAATCAAAGGATAAAAATTATTAATAAAAGCAGATTTTGTGTTGCCAATTTCCATAAAATTAGTACCAGGACAACTTTTGGCAGACATTAAGGGATTATAATCACCAATATAAGTGCCAGAAGATGTAAACCAGCAGTGTGGTCTGATTGTGTCAGAGCCTGGGGTTAAATTAAACTTTTTACAAAGTAAAGTGTAAAGTGCTATGACTGATTTTTTCTGAGAAGAAGTCATCACATCTTGTTTATAATCAAAGTCGCCGTATATCTCCACACAAATAGCGCCCTCGTTCCAGCCTTTTATACCAATGGGTGTTGAGTTTAAATCACGACCAGTGGTGATTTTTCCATTTGGGAAAATGCTAAAATGTTGGGCGATGTATTTACCATTTTTGTCTGGGCTGTTCCATGTATTTTTGCCATAAGTGTTTAGGGAATTGGTGCGAGCAAGTTCTCTATTTGTTTTATAGACTCTTTTGTCTGTATTGTTCCAAGTGTTGTAGTTTGGAAGATCCATGTGATGAACTTGGAGTTTATTTATTTTTCTGTTTACTTTTTGTTTGGCTAGCCAATCTGTAAATTCACAAATACTATCAAATCTTATAAATCCATACTGTTTTTCATTTTATCATCTCCAAAATAAAAGTGCGTATATTCTTAAGAACATACACACTTCAATATTTATTATAACATGTCTGAAGTGAAGCTAGGTGATTCGCCAACACGTTGCTCAAAGCCCAGTTATTGACGCTATGAATTTATTTATAAATCATTTTAAGCAATGGACTTTCCCGAAGTGGAACAAGGGAATGTTGTTGGCGCTATGAATTTATTTATAAATTCATTTTGATAATATTGTTGGACAACTCGTTTATACTATTTGTCAAAGCTTGAAGTTTCCCTTCAATCCTCACTAGTAAATAGAGAGAAATGGCAATGGGAAAGCCCAAGTTTGCTACAATAGTTTCAAAAGGTTCCATATTATCACCCTCTATAACTAAACTTCTAAGTCGTACTCTGTAGTTGTAGAGTCAACCACTTTAGCAGAAACACAAGTTGCTATGTCATATCCCTTTGGTTGGAATATGTTTTTATCTTTTATCAGATTCATAGCATCTATTATTTCTTGTTCTTCCAAGTCTTCCCTTGGATTATCCACAGTAATAGAAAAACTATTACCTAAAGTATTTTTAAAAGTCATCAAAAGTCTTTTTTCCTTCATAATTTAACCTCCCAAAATTTTTAAGTAAAGCGTAATTAGCAAAGCAAATCTTTAAGCAACGGAGTTTCCTGAAGCGATAGCGAAGGTAACTCGTTGGCGCTATGAAATGTTTCGCCGACACGTCGCTCAGGCGAAGCGAATCTTTAAGCAACGGATATGCCTAAAGCGATAGCGAGGGCACATCGTTGGCGCTATGAGCGAAGCGAATTTTATTCAGAGAGAGATGAGTTATCTACTCTGTTTGTGCCACATAAAGTATGTTCTTGTAACCCTGCAAGAGCAAGGACTACAGACATAATATTATCATTTGAAGCACCAGATTTTATGCTTGAATAAGTTTTTGTTTTTATTACTCTATCCCCATTTAAATCTGTACCATGATCAAATTTAACTTTGATAGAAGATGCGTTTGGTGTAGAAACAACTGCCATATTATTACCTCCTTAAATTTTTTATAAAGGAAACTCGCCTATGTTATGAGCGAAGCGAATTTCACTATACGTACATAATACTAGGAAAAGTTTAGGTACAGTTGAAAAGTATATTTATAAGTTATTTTTAAAAGTAAATCAAAAAAAGAATAACTGTCCAATAAAAATGCTAAGTGTCCAATAAAAATACTAAATATCCAAATAGATATAGGATAATATGTGCTAATATCTAAGTACATGTAGAAAAAATTTAGATTATATATGATTTTGGGAGGGAGTAAATTGAAAGACAGATTTTATGTAAATGATGAATTATACAAACTTAGAAAGGAAATGGGATTGTCTAGAGAAAAGCTTGCAGCAAGATGCAAAATTTCGCCTAAAACTATTCAAAGAGCTGAAAATGGGGAGAAAGTTAAAATTTATAGTATTGAAGAAATTGCAAATGGACTTGAGGTAGATAAGCATACATTGATAAATATGAATGAAGATGAAAATATTATAGAAAATAATAAAATTAAATTATTAGAATAGGGAAAGTTGTAAGTGGCAAAACGTTATTGTTAGATAAAGATAGAAGAGTATAATAGGAATAATCTGGAGTATTTACTATATAAGTATAATCATAGAATCTATCATAATGTTTATACTATGTATGTTTTTGAGTATAGTAAGGATTGTTTAGGATAAAGAACTTGGCAGTTTTGCCAAGTTCTTTTTGTTATTTATTATCTAAATAAAGAAACCCACACCTTCCAGGGCACTTGCCCTTTGTAAATTCAATCACATTTGCTCCAGAGGATTTATAATCAAGTTTTGGCATAGTATTTTTATTTTCCACAACTATGACCTGACCTTCACTTTGATTATCCATAAAGTATTTAAATAGAGCAGTTCTCATGCTTTCGGGAGCCAGGTCGTCTACGCCTTGGTCTAGGCCAAGGAGTGGAGAATCTATCATTAGTAGACCAGGATTATATTTGCTGTTATTTGCAAAGTATTTTCTAAATGTCAGTGTTAGAACTGTGTTGACAAATGCTTTGATACCTTTACCATGGCTAGCTGATTTTTTTGAGCCATTAATTTCTAAATCAAAATTACTAAGATTAAAATGAGCAGACACTAGATTTTCATATTTACATTTTTCTAAAATCTCGTAGGCGTAGTTGTCTATGGTAGTTATAAAATCATCGCTGAAATATTCTTTAGGTCTATAGTTCAATTGGCTATTGTTTTGTGTTGTTAGTTGGCGCAAGTCTTGTGTAGTAGTTTGGGCGAAATCCTGGATAAAATCAATTTCGTTACTTAGTTTTAAAAACTCACCATAAATTTTAATAGATTTAGTAAGTTTTTTTGCACGTGGTTTTAAGTTTTCTGTAATTAACAATTCTATGTTTGATTTCTCATTTTCAAAAATTTCAATTTGGCTTTGTATATTATGTTTTTCTTCTAAAATATCTTCTTCGCAGTTAATAAGATCTTTTAATTGGTAAGTTATGCGTGCAAGTTCACCACGAGCAGATTCTTTGTAAGATATTTTATTGTTTTGTTTTATTTCTCCTTCACAAAAAGGACACTGAGTATTTTCAAGCATGGTTAGAAGGTTGGACTCACCGTCCACAATAAAAGTCAATCTTTTAATATCAGCTATATATTGACTTTTCAAAGATTGAAATTGAGAGATGGATAATTCACATTTTGCGTATTTTTCTCTTAAATCAAAAAGAATACTTAGAAGGTCCTTGCTTTGCTCTGTTGCATTTATGATTTCTTTTTCTGTAGATTTAAGATCAGCTACAAGTTCTTCTATATCTTTTTCAATATTTATATTTTCAAAAGTACTCAATTGTTCAGTAAGCTCCCTCTTACGTTTTTCCATGTGACCTAGTTGTTTATTGATAAAATTTTCTATGGCTTTTTTATTGGAAGCTCTTATTTTCTCATTTTCCTGTGCATCAATATTAGAAAAACTATGTCCAGTAAATAAATATAATAAAGATGATAGAAACAATGTTTTTGAAGTGCTTTCCATAAGTTCCAGGAAAGATTTTGATGAACATACGTTATCTTCGTTAAGATAAATTAATTTCATAAAAGTTTTCCAAGTCATGCGACGTTTTTCAAAATTCTTATTATATACAAGCATAATATCTTCATTAATACCTATAAGTTTTAGCCATAGGGAATTTATACAAGGAGTTTTTCTATTGCTATTATATTCCACGTTATATTTTCCACTAACTATGTTTTTGTCTTCACTAGTGACAAAGATTTGATTTCTTCCTAAACTTCGCTGGAGTTTAATGCTACCATTTTCTGTTGCTACAATCATTTCAACTTTAGAATAACCTGTGATTTTTGTATCAAAAGGTATTGTAGATTTATCAAACATAAAGTTTATACACTTTAGTATGCAAGATTTCCCCGTATCAGATGGGCCATGTATAATGTTTAACCCTTTTGTAAATGTAATTACTGCATCTTTTTTCCCCTTACCAGATGCAATGATTTTTTGTATGTAAAAACTAGCCATGTATTTTATCTCCTTTGAAATCCCCTTATTGATTCTTTGCTTATTAGGCCTAAAATTTCTGTTTCTGTTTTAGATTCTAGGTATTTATTTGTTAGTTTTGATAATTTCATATAAGTTTTGGCATAATCTGTTGTCATTTTATTGCATAAATCTATGCCACCCTCTGTAATAAAATAGTAAAATCCATTACTTTCAAATGAGACAGAGATAAGGTTTTGTAAAACTAATGATTTTATAGCATCATCAGTTAAGTACCTTCTAGCTGCAAACTCACTGAAACTAAATTCACTATCACCATGTAAATTTATATCAGCCACATTAAAATTTTTACTATATATAGTTATAAAATCAGCAGCCACAATATAATCAAACGTTTTCCTATCTTCCTTAGTTACATAAAGTGTTAATAGTACTCTTAAGGAAATTTCAAAACTTGTATTAAATAGATTACTCATTATCTAGCACCCACGTGAGCTCTTTGTCATTTACCAACATGTGGCAGATGCCTTTCCTTACACTTGGGCTAATCATATTTTGAACAGAGTCAAGTATTGATGTTGTTCTACTATCAACTGCTCTTTCTAAAACTTTAATCAATCTTTCATAACCATGTTTATAATCACCTTCATAAGTCTCTTGAATATATTCTAGGGTGTCATTTTTTAAAATATCAAACTGCTTATCTGAACCAACAAATACTTCTCTCACTGAGCGGTGAAGATGCTCTGCTTTGTAAAAGTTTTTTCGCTGATTTTTAAAATTACGTTCGTATTTTTTACTTGAAAGGCTAGGCAAGTCATCTATGGTAATAGGCTCTCTATTTTCAGCATCACCATAAGCTGCAAATAGTGCATTTACATATATATTTTCTTGCACAGCGATATCATCAGGTGGCAGAAATTCTTTTGGAATGGAAATTGATTCATTACCAATGTGGATTTTACCATCTGAATGATCCAAATAAACTGTTGTAGCAGTTACTTCATGTATATGTTTCTTATCTTTAGTAACACTAGATGTTGATTTAGTAGAATGAGAATTGCCTGTAAAAATATCATCTAAAACTTTAGAAAAAACTTCTGCACAACTTTCACCCACATCATCAGAGTCAAAATCTAAAATATGCTTTTGTATGGAAGTTGCCATTTCTAATTGAACATCTATGGGTTTGCTGTTTATATAAGTAGCAAATTGGTGCTTGTCAATTTTCCCCTTTATAGCAGAGGCACTTCTTTTACTTATGGGATGTTTACCATTATAAATTCTATTAAGAGTATCTATTTTCAGTAAAGAAAGTGGATTATAAGTATCATTTTCAGATGCTTCAATATCCTCCTTAGAAACTGGACTGGTCATTATTTTGTCAACAAGAGTCTTAACAAACTCAGATGGCAATTGTCCTTCAGCGCAAAATGGATATAGTATATTTGCAAATTCACTAAAATTCATTTAATTTATTTATCCTTTCAAAAAAATATCCGACTTTCTCCCATTACCTCCGATTTACTCCTATGGAAAAGTTTTGTTTTTTGTAAACTAATTTATATAAAAAGGATTTATATAAAAATGATTTATAAAAAAAAGAAAAAATATCAGTCGAATTAAAATTACTTAATTATATTGTAGCAGGAAATTTTACAATTTTCAGTTGCATGTTATAAAAACGTGAAAATTTTAACAGGAGGTGGGAATATGGAGGTAATAAAAAATATTAAAGGTAAGACAGTTTGTCGTGTGGACTCTACAAATAAGACTGTGGAGATTGTTCAAAAAGGTTTTAAGACAGTGATTCAGTTTATGGAAGATGGAAGTATGAAGATAATAAATACGCAGGTTATGTAAGCGTTGCTAAATAGAATAAATACAAAGAACCGCAAGACGGGCAAGGATGAGTATTCAGTTGAATACCACCTGCCCGTCTTTTTTTGAGCAACGGATATATCCAAAATTTCATGGCGCCCACGCTGTGGCTTAAAGCGATAACGAGGATATATCGTTGGCGATATGAGCGAAGCGAATTTTTGAGCAATGGATTTATCCCAAATTTCATGGGGCCCACGCTGTGGCTTAAAGCGATAACGAGGGTAAATCGTTGGCGATATGAGCAAGTAAATGAAAACCAAAGGAGCTAAATGATGAAAAGAAATTTTAAAACAAGTGAAAATAATCGTACTACTTATAGATATTATAGTGTGGATGGAACAAAGATAGAGATTGTTCCTGGAGAAAGTGGAGTAAGTGAAATAGATATAGAAATCCTGCACTCTCTCGATGATGAAGAGGTAAATGAGAATCGCCGTTACGAATATAGAGTAACTACTCATCTGGATGCTTATGATGATGGGGGAAGTTTTATTGAAGATTCTAATAAATATATGAGAGATAATGATTCAAATCCTATTTTATTACTTGTAGAAAAAGAAGATAAGCTGGAACATGAAAATAGATTGGATAAATTAAAGCATGGAATAAAGAGCTTACTGCCTAATCAACAGGAGTTATTTAAGAAAAAGTTCGTAGAAAATCGTACAAATACGGATATTGCTTTGGAGGAGAATGTTACAGAGGCAGCTATTAGAAAGCGTTTGAAGAATATCAAAAATAAACTTGGAAAAAGTTTCTGTTAGAGGGGTTCGAAAGGTATTTATTTTTCGCATATAGATGAGAGATACATAAAGATCTCAGAAAGGAGGCTTAATATGAGCCAAAAACATAAAGTAACAATAAATGTGACAAATCCTTATGATAGGAAAAAATCTGTAGTTAGAAGTAAAAAACGCAGTATCCGAAGCAAAGTTCTTGATTTTATCCTAGGAGAACAGGTGGGATTACTTGTGGTAGCTCCAGGGGAATGCGTAAAAACAGTGGAGATTCATGAGATGAAAGAAGGGGGAGATAGAAATTATGAAAATTAAAGGGTTGAATGAGGTAGTTAGTAATTTACGAGCTTTAGCAGATAGTTTGGAATCAGTTGAAGTGGTGAAAGAGAAAGTGAGTGCAAAAGAAAAATCAGTAGGCAAAGAGGATAGAGCAGATAAGGAAGGTAAAGTGGAAAAAGAAAAGAGAGTAAATAAGCAAGATAAAGTAGATAAAATTGACAAAGCAGATCAAGGGACTAAAGAAAGCAAGGTTAAAGAAATTTCCCTAGAAGAAGTTAGAGCTGTACTTGCCAAGAAAAGTCAGGCAGGATTTACAGATGAAATTAGAAGCATGATTAAGGGCTATGGTTGTAATAAGTTAAGTGAAATTGATTCAAAATATTATGCTGATATTTTAGAAGCTGCTGAGGTAATGATTAATGAATGATAACAACTTAAATTACCTAGTAGGAAATAATATTAATTCTTTAAATAAAAACAAAGAAAATACAATTGATTATTTAAATAAAAAGAAAAAAGGTGAAATTGATTATTTAAATAAGAACAAAAAAGATGAATTTAAAAATATAGAAGATAAATCTAAAAATAGAGAAGGTAAATTTAAGAACAAAGAACACGCATTATTATCAGCATCATCTTCACACAAGTGGATCAACTGTACGCCTTCAGCCATATTAGAATTGGAGGTAGAAAATAAGGAAACAGAGTCAGCTAAGGAGGGAACAGCAGCACACAAATTATGTGAGCATAAACTTAAAACAGCTCTAAACATAAGCAGTAAAAAGTCTGAATCACATATAATTAGTAAAAAAAGTAAATCGGAGCATGATTCGCCTTATTATTCAGAGGAAATGGAGACGCATGCTTTGGAATATGTGCAATTTATACTGGAGCAACTTAACATATGCAAACAAAGTTGCAAAGATCCTTTAGTGCTTATTGAAGAGCGTTTAGAGTTTTCTGATTATGTTGAAGAAGGGTTTGGAACAGCAGATTGTATTATTATTGCAGATGAGAAACTCCATATTGTTGATTTTAAATATGGAGTAGGTGTGCTAGTTAGTGCTGAGGACAATCCTCAGATGAAGCTTTATGCCCTTGGTGCTTTGCAAAAATACGACAGTTTATATGATATTGAACAGGTTTCCATGACTATTTTTCAACCAAGAAGAGATAATGTTGATACATGGACTATATGCGTAGATGATTTGATTAATTGGGCAGAAAATGAACTAAGACCAAAAGCAAAGAAGGCTTACAAAGGAGAAGGGGAATTTGCATGTGGGCAGTGGTGCACTTTTTGCAGAGTAGCTCATAGATGTGGTTTTAGGGCTGATGAAAATTTAAAACTGGCAAAGTGGGAGTTTGGATTGCCGCCATTGCTTAGTGATGAAGAGATAGAAGAAATTATTATAAAATTGCCAGGTCTTACTAAATGGGCAGATGAAATTATGGTTTATGCAAGTGAAAGGGCTATTAATGAAGGTAAGGAGTGGGAAGGTTTTAAGGTTGTGCAAGGGCGTTCAAATCGCAAATATAAAGACGAAAAAGCAGTGGCAAAAGTGGCAATGGAAAATGGTTATGAAGATATTTATAAAAAGACTTTGATTCCTATTACAGAAATGGAAAAGCTTATGGGCAAAAGTAAGTTCTCTGATGTTATGGCAGGTCTTGTATATAAACCAGATGGTAAGTTAGTTCTTGTGCCAAACTCTGATAAACGTAAAGCAGTGAATTTAAGTGATGTAAATAAGGAATTTAAAAATAATTAGAGCGAAAAATTCGTTTTGCTCAAAATAGCACTTTTTACATTGGTAGAGTAGTTAATTTATAAAAATTAGGAGGAGAAATATATATGTCAAAATTTAATGATACAAAGGTGATTACAAATACAGTGAAGTTGTCTTATGCAAATGTGTGGGAGCCTAAGTCAATAAATGGTGGAGCACCTAAATTTTCCACAGCTATATTAATACCTAAAAGTGATACAGAAACTATAGAAGCTATTGAAAGAGCAGTGGATTTAGCCATAGAAGAAGGGGTGCATAAATTTGGAGGAACACTTCCAGATAAAAGTTCGTTAAAATTACCTCTTAGAGATGGGGACTTGGAAAGGGATGATGATGTTTATAAGGATTGTTATTTTCTAAATGCAAATAGCACTACTCCACCACAAATAGTAGATAGGAATGTTCAGCTAATTTCAGACCGTAGTGAAGTTTATAGTGGAGTGTATGCTAGGGTTTCTATGAATTTTTATGCATTTAATTCTGGTGGTAACAGAGGTGTGGCTTGTGGTCTTGGTAATATTCAAAAAATAAAGGATGGAGAGCCACTGGGAATAAGAAGCAAGGCAGAAGATGAATTTGGGAAGGTGGAGGAAAATTTCTTAGGTGATATGGATGAAAGTGAAGATTTCCTTTGTTAGAGTTGTTTTAGGAGAAAAAGAAAGGTCATGGAGTTTTCCATGGCCTTTTATCAAATGTGAAAGTGAATTCATTAAAACTTATTGATGATGAGCAAATAGACCAAGAGGTGAAAAGAGTATTACATAGGAGGGGAAATTTTGAAGAAGATTAGTATAGATATTGAAACTTATTCTAGTGTGGATCTTACCAAGTGTGGGGTCTATCCTTATGTGGAAAGTTGTGATTTTGAAATATTATTGTTTGCATATTCCATTGATGACAGTGATGTAAAAGTAGTAGATGTGGCAAAAGGTGAGGACATACCAGCAGAAGTTTTACATGCTCTTTGTGATGACAAAGTCGTTAAATGGGCATTTAATGCAAATTTTGAGAGGATTTGTTTATCAAAATATATGGGAAAATACTTATGTCCAAAAGGGTGGCATTGTACTATGGTATGGTGTGCTACTTTGGGACTTCCTCTGTCGTTGGAGGCAGTGGGAAAGGTGATGGGCCTTGAAAAACAAAAGCTTGCTCAGGGGAAGAGTTTGATTAAATATTTTTGTGCACCATGCTCTCCTACTAAGTCAAATGGAGGTAGAACACGTAATTTACATATTCATGATGAAGAGAAGTGGGAGATATTTAAAGAATATAACAAAAGAGATGTAGAAACTGAAATGATGATTCAAAATAGGTTATCTAGGTTTCCTGTGTCCAACAAAGAATGGGAGAATTACTGGCTAGATCAACTTATTAATGATAGAGGAATTATGCTTGATATGGATTTTGTGAAAAAGGCAATTGCTTGTGATAAGGAGTATAAAGAAGGTGTTGTTAAAAAAGCAAGGAGGCTGACTAAGCTGGAAAATCCCAATTCTGTATCTCAGTTGAAAAATTGGCTACAAGATAAAGGAATAAATGTGGCCTCACTTAATAAAGCATCTGTTGAGAAATTGTTGGAAGAAAATGAAGGTATAGTTGGTGAAGTGTTGTTGTTGCGTAAAGAATTGGCAAAGTCCAGTGTGAAGAAGTACTCCGCCATGGAAAATGTGGTGGGGAGTGATAATAGAGCAAGGGGACTTATCCAGTTTTATGGAGCAGCTAGAACAGGTAGATATGCAGGAAGACTTATTCAGGTGCAAAACTTGCCACAAAACCATTTGAAAGATTTGGAGCTAGCAAGAAGTCTTGTTAGAAGTGGTGAGTACGAAATATTGGACTTGCTGTATGATAGTGTGGAAAATGTGTTGTCACAATTAATTAGAACATCATTTGTCCCAAGAAAAGGACATAAATTTATAGTTGCAGACTTCTCTGCCATAGAAGCAAGGGTGATTGCTTGGTTGGCAGATGAGGCGTGGCGTTTGCAAGTGTTTGAAGAAGGGGGAGATATTTATAGTGCATCGGCTAGTAAAATGTTTAAGGTGGTAGTTGAGAAGGATGGCAAGAATAGTCACCTTAGGGAAAAAGGGAAAATTGCAGAGCTTGCTCTGGGCTATGGTGGTTCTGTGGGCGCTTTAAAAGCTATGGGTGCCACGAAGATGGGAATTGAAGAAGATGAATTGCAAGACCTTGTAAATTCATGGAGAAATTCCAATAGTAATATTGTCAAGCTGTGGTGGGATATTGATAGGGCAGTGAAAAATGTGATTGCAACTAAGGACCCTATTACTGTTTATGGGCTGAGCATTTTTTATGAAAGTGGAATGCTTTTTATTAAGTTGCCTAGTGGTAGGAAACTAAGTTATGTGAAACCTGTTTTGGCTGAGAATAAATTTGGTGGTACGTCTGTTACTTATGAAGGGGTGGACTCTAGCAAGAAGTGGAGCAGGATAGAAAGCTATTGTCCCAAGTTTGTGGAAAATATAGTGCAGGGGATTGCTCGTGATTTGCTGGCTGAATCCATGGATAGACTTGATAAGGCGGGGCTTGATATTGTGATGCATGTTCATGATGAGGTGGTGACTGAAGTGGAGGAAGGGAAGTCTTCTGTGGAGGAGGTTTGTGAGATTATGGGTGTAAGACCGCCTTGGGCGAAGGGGATGGTGCTTAGGGCTGAGGGGTATGATTGTGGGTTTTATAGAAAGGGGTAGGTTATGGTGAAGAGGTAAATTAAAAGTAGCAAATATTTTGTACTTTATTTTAATATTATATATAACTAAAGCGATAATTATTATATAATTTAAATTAAGATAGGTTTGAGGTTATTAAAACTTTAAATGATGTATAATAAAGGGGGAATTTAAATGAAATATATTTTATTGGATACTAACATTGTTATAGACATGGTTATTGATAGAAGAAACCAAGTTACTGATGCAGTATTAGAAAGTTTTATTAAGTTGCTGGATTATAATGAAATCAAATTAATTGTTCCAGAGATTGTTAAAGTCGAAACACATAGGCACCTTAAAGAAGAATTGAATCTTGTAGGTGAACAGATAAAAAAGGTCATGAAAAATATTGATAATTTATATGGAATTGCAACATATAAGATTGATGGTCTTGATATTCAGGAATATAAAAAACATTCAAAAGAAGGACTGAACAATGCATATAAGATGTATCAGAAAAACGAGAAGAAATATAATAGTAATTTGGTGAAAACCATCGATATGGTATTTAACCATAAAAATAGTGTTGTGATTCCTTGTGATAACTTTCTAAGTAATGCAGTTATGAAGAGAAGAATTTATAAACGAGCTCCTTTTCATAAAGAAAAGAAAGAATCATACGCTGACGGACTAATTACAGAAACTCTTATTAATCTTGGGCAATATATAACATTAGAATCCTCAGATGAAATTTGTTTTGTCACAGGAAATTATAGTGATTTTTGTGTTGGAAAGGAAGACAGAACAACACTTCACGCTGATATAGTTAATGATATTAATGAAGTGGGTGTACCTTGTAAGGTAAAATGTATAAATACTTTTGGAGAGCTTATTGGGAAGGAACTTAAGGATAATGTTAAAACTGCTAATCTGAGCGATGAATTTGCTAAAGAACTACAAATACAATATGAAGAAGAGATGAAACAGTTTGAAAGCTATTTTCGAGATATGGATAGAGAAAGTGCGGATCTTACTCCAATGAATGGCTATACTGATAAATTAGAAGATAATCTTATCAGTAGTGATTTTGTTAGCGATATTGTGGAAAAATTTGAGGAACTCAACAATATTTATGAAACTATTGAAAATGAAGGTTATAATGTTATTTATGAGGAATTAAGAGACATGCTGATATCTACACGAGCTTCAGAAATATCTGGGATATTGGAGGAATTCAAAAATGTATTTGATCAGTCATCGAGTCTTCCTAATATAGGTAGTGGTTTACTTGAGGATTTCACAGTTGAAGATTTGACAATAGTTTTTGAATGGCTTGATAATCAACAAAGGTTAATGAACGCTATATTAGATATAGATAAATTACCAGATAATATAGAATATGGTGATACAGTTGAGATTAAGGATAGCGAATTTAATACATTGAAATTTAGTCTTGATGATCTGATACTTTTTCCAGAAGAAGGGACTAGTGAAGATATTGATATGAGACTAAATACTGCCAATGGTGAAATATTAGCCAGAGGTTCTGTAAGTGTTACATACGGATTTATAAAGTTTGATGAAGATGGTGGTGTTGGTGATGGACTTGAAGATGATATTTCTTACAGTTATGAGGATATTACCGATGCATTAGAAGTAGTAATCAGTGAATGGAAAGAGTTAGTTGATGAACAGATTGATATTGCTTGTCAGCTTAAGGAACAATTTCAACTAGATTAAGCAAACTCCAATATATATAAGTATACAAATTTATATATTGAAAAATAGTAC
>NZ_JANKBY010000319.1:0-4112 GCF_024621905.1 Terrisporobacter muris | reverse complement strand
CCAAAAAATATTATAATATAAATGTGCTATTTAATGGAAGTATCAACTATGTTTCCTAGACACATCAGGGGGGGAGTATTATGAGGAACAAAAGAAAGAGTACAGACTTAGTTTCACCTATTGGAACGTACTGTACAGCAGTAGATTTAAAAAATCCAAATGAAGAATATGTTGAAACAAAGCTATCACCATTTGCATCTTATAAGGGGGACAATCATAAGATTAATAGGCCAAAAAGAACTACATCAAAGTCAGAAGTAGATTTCTTATTGGAAAAAGGTCACATTGGTGAAGTTGAAAAAATTATATTATTTGCTATTAATAATTTGGTTTTTGCAACGTCTTTACAAATCACTACATATTTAAACAAACATGGGGCAAATATAGAATCAAAATCTGTTGCAAGAAAATTAACAAGATTAAAGGAAAAAAGCTTTATAAAACAAATCGAGTTTGTATCAGAAAATAGTACAAGTTCGTATAAAGCGTATTACCTAGGCTATCATGGAATAGGACTTTTAAGAGCGTTAGATAAGAAAACATATTCACAAGGGTATGTAAGTGAAATTAAAACTGCTAAAATTAAGTGTTTATTAGCATCCAATCAGTTGTTGACACAAGTAATGGGGCCAGATACACAGTTTAAAGTATCTAAAATAATACTAAATGAAAATATAAGAAATTGCATAGTAAGGCCACAATCAATCTTAACTAGTAATGGAAAAACATATTTAGTTGAAGTAATTAGAAAAACGGATAATTGGAGAGAAGAATTTCTTAATAAGCTACATAGGTATGAAAATGTAATTGAGAATTATGATAACTTAAATATTAAGTTTGATGAAAAGCCAGAGTTATTAGTACAAGGGGAGTCTTATGATCATATGATAGAAATTATGAATATGATTAAAGATCGACAAGAGGAAGTAAAGATAGATATAATCTATACTTACGATAGAATATTACTATACAATTTAGAAGATGCATTTTTTGCATTGGAAGAAAAGCAAGGTAAAAAGAAATTATTTTCATTCTTATTTAAATGCTAAAAAAATACCGCTATGGATAAGGGATTTATTCATAGTGGTATTTTTTATTGCAAAGATTTCTTACTATTAAAGTATCTACATGTTTCAAAAAAATCATGATATAAAGAAGCAAATCTACTATTCTTTAGCCAAACAAAATTGAACTCTCTTTTTATAGGTAGGCCTTTTATATTTATAATAGAAATCTGATTTGAATTTACAGAAGACTGAGCAGCTCTTTTATACATGAAAGATATACCGCAATTACTTGAAACAATGGATAAAATTGCAGGTAAGCTTCCTATTTCACAAACAGATTTAAAGCTATTGATACAAAGATTTTGTTCATACAGTAATTGTTCAAAAACATCTCGTGTTCCAGAACCTTTTTCTCTTAAGATTAAAGTTTCATTAAATAAATCATCTAAAGAATGTAATCCTTTTGAATATTTGGATTGAGGGTGACAAATACCAATGAAATCTTCCATAGAAAATAACTCATAGGTATATTCTGATTTATTAAAGTTGCCTTCGATAATAGCAAAGTCTATTTTACCTTCATTTAATAATTTTAGTAAAGCCGATGTATTATCAACAATCATAGACAAAGAAGTATGTTGGTTTTCTTTTAAAATATACTCGATAATGTCAGGCATAACATATTGACCGATAGTTAAAGTAGAGCCAAATTTGAAATAGGGATTTTGTGTATTATTAGATAATTGTTGAGTTATTTTTTCACAATCATTTACTAATGTAAGAGCAAAAGATTGAAGTTTCTTTCCAGCAGGCGTTAGTATAAGACTTTTACCTTCGTATTTAAATAGATTTACTCCATAATGTTTTTCTAAATATTTAATCTGTTGACTTACTGCAGGCTGAGTTATAAATAATTTTTTTGCAGTTTTAGTATAACTTTTAAGTTCACAAAGAGTGAGAAAAGTATTTAAACGGTGATCTATCATAATAAAATAGCACATCCTAACTATAAGTTAAATTTATTTATAATGAAGTATATATAATTAAATATTATAGTAATAAAGGGGAGTTTTCAATAGCATAAGAAAAAATAGAATAAAAAATTATAGATAATTAAAATTCTATTTTCATTCATAAAAAATTTACATTAAATTCACATTAATAATGTATTATTAAAGCATAGAAAGACTAGCTTAATAATTTACTTAAATACCCGTATAATGATAGATTCCCTCACACTCTTTTATCTATCATTATGAACCTTAAAGCCCTGTACCCTCGTAGCAGGGCTTTATTTTTTTATAGGAATTTATATTTTGGTTTTTCTTCTTTATAAATTATATATCTTAATAAATCATCAACATATATGGCAAGTAGAGATAAAAAGAACCAAGCAATAGAACTATTTAGTGATATTTGACCTAAAAAATTAAATCTTAGCCCAGAATAATCCCATACATTTAATAATAGTATTCTATTTATTATAATTCCTGAAATTAATTCTACAATATCAACAAGAAGTACTGAAATTAGCATTTGAAGTAATAAAGGTATATCTTTGTTTGAAAATTCATTTATAGATCCAATAAGTATAAAGCAAAGACCGCCTACTATTACCATTGAAACATGAGAATACCCTCTATAAGCGATTTCGATAAAATAATAAGTTATACCTCCTATGAGAAATAAGGTGAAATATTTAAGTGAAGTATTTAAAATTTTCATAGATTTTACTCCTTATAATTTCTTAATATTAGTAATTATTTTTTCTATCCAATTGATTAACATACATGGCAAAAAAAGTAACAAATTTTGTTTAGATAAAAATAATTGTGGGTAAATATATATTACAAAAGACAATCAGGAGGAAATTAGAATGTCAGATAGAATAGTATGCGATTGCATGGGAACTTCATTAGAAGATATAAAAAATGCTGTAGCTAACGGAGCTAAAACAGTAGAAGATATAAAAGAAACTACTGAAGCAGGAACAATCTGTTGTGGATGTGACTGCGAAATTGAAGAAGCACTTAATGAAGTATTATAATAATGAATAAAAAAATAAAGGGACTACAATGTCCCTTTATTTTTTTTAAGTAAATTAAAAAATATAATTGACATTAACGTTACGTAAAACCTTATACTTTAGTTAAACATTAAGATATTAATAAGTTAAATAGAAGGTGATATGAATGGAATACTCTATTAATGAATTAAGTAAAATTGCTAAAATTAGTACAAGAACTTTAAGATACTATCATGAGGTAGACCTATTGAAGCCTAAAAGAATTAATTCTTCTGGATATAGGATATATGGTGAAAATGAAGTTGATAAGTTGCAACAAATTCTTTTTTATAAAGAGATGGGTTTTAAATTGGATGATATAAAAAATATAATCAATTCTCCATCTTTTGATATAATGTTGGCTTTAGACAGTCATAAGAAAGAGCTTCTTAAAAAAAGAAATGAAATAAATTTGTTAATTGAAAATGTTGAAAAAACTATTAGTTATAAAAAAGGAGAAATCAAAATGTCAGATAAGGAAAAATTTGAAGGATTTAAAAAAGACTTAGTTAAGCAAAATGAAGAAAAATATGGGAAAGAAATACGTGAAAAATATGGTGATAAACAAGTAAATCAATCCAATACAAAAATGTTAGGTTTAAATGAAGAGGAATATAAAGAGTTTGAACAATTGGGGAGAGATATAATTGAAAAACTAAAAGAAGCAATGGAAGAAAATGATCCATCATGTGAAAAAGCACAAGAAGCGTGTGAACTTCATAAAAAATGGCTAGGATATTCTTGGAATTTTTACACAAAAGAAGCACATAGAGGCTTAGGTCAAATGTATGTAGCAGATGAAAGATTTAAAAAATATTATGATGATAGTAAAATAGGTATGTCAGAATTTTTTAAAGATGCGCTAGATATTTATACAAAATAGTACCCAAAAACTAAAATATTATACTGGTAATTTTAGGTAAATATCTTGGTTTATTATGGTAAAAAAAGATATGTATTATAATAAAGAAATTTCTTCAATTAAGTATTAAAGCCAACTTTAAAAAATATGCTAAATATTCTAAATATAATAAAAAAAT
>NZ_JANKBY010000318.1:0-4161 GCF_024621905.1 Terrisporobacter muris | reverse complement strand
TTACCATAGATAAAAGTGTATACTATGAATTAATTATAAATAATAAAATAGCGACCTACTCAAAGGTCGCTATTTTATTAAGTAATCAAAGTTATAATATTTTTACTACATATTAACTACATTTTTAGTATCATTTTCTATTCTGCTAGTTTCTATCTCTACATGTTTGAAACTATACAATTTACTTAAGCTCCAACGTTTTTCATCTGTACTTAACAGATATTTTCTTATGCCAAATATTAAGCCTATTGAAAGAACTCCAAGGAATAAATCAACCATACTTGATGTTTTTGGAAGTAGTATAAGTTTTCTAGCTATTGCACATAATAATACTTCTATCAGTACACCTGGTATATGTAAACTAAGCATAACAACAAGTTCTACACCTATTACTAATAGCAATCCTTGTGCTAAAAAACTATTTAATTGCTCATATTGAACTGGCGTTTCAAAATTCACTATATATGCTTCATAGATGGTTCTCAATAAATCAAGCATGCCTAATAATACAAGAATTAATATAATTACTGATAGTGCTGTTTCAAAATACTTTGACGTCTTTAACAACGCTTTTTCATGTTTTTTTATCATTATAAATCTTCCTTTTTAAAATAAATTTATTTTTATTAATACTGATAATTAAAACATATTTAAAGCTTTTTATTTTATTAAATTATGCTCCAAATACTTTAAGTAGTACACCTGCAGCTACTGCTGATCCTATAACTCCCGCAACGTTTGGAGACATGGCATGCATTAATAAGAAGTTTGAAGGATTTTCTTCTTGTCCAACCTTTTGAACAACTCTCGATGCCATTGGTACTGCTGAAACTCCAGCTGCACCTATCATTGGATTTACTTTTCCTCTAGTTAATTTACACATTAGTTTTCCACCTAATACTCCCGAAGCAGTTCCTACAGAAAATGCTGCAAGCCCCATTGCTATTATACCAAGAGTTTGTACGCTTAGTAAAGTCTCTGCATTAGTTGTTGCTCCAACTGTTAATCCTAATAAAATAGTTACTATATACATAAGAGAACTTTGAGCAGTTTCTACTAACTTAGGAACAAGCCCAGATTCTTTTATTAAATTTCCGAACATTAGCATTCCCACAAGTGGTGCAGCTGTTGGAAGTAATCCTATAACAACTATCATAACTACTATTGGGAATATTATTTTTTCTTTTTGAGAAACTGGTCTAGTTTGTTCCATTTTTATTGCTCTTTCTTCTTTAGTTGTAAGAGCTTTTATTATTGGTGGTTGGATAACTGGTACTAACGCCATATATGAATATGCTGCTAGAGCTATAGTTCCTAATAAATGTGGTGCTAGAGCACCTGTTGTTTGTATAGCAGTTGGTCCATCTGCTCCGCCGATTATACCTATTGATGCTGCTTCTGGACCTGTGAATCCTAAAGCTATTGCTCCAAGGAATGCGAAGAATACCCCAAACTGCGCAGCCCCTCCAAGTAACATTGTTTTAGGATTTGCAATCATTGGTCCAAAGTCCGTTCCTGCTCCTATACATAAGAATATTAATGGTGGATAAATTCCCAGCTTTACCCCTTGGTATAGATAGTAAAATAATCCACCTTTATCACTATCTGTTGCTGCTTTCATTAAATCTACACCTGGCATATTTGCTAATAACATTCCAGTTGCTATTGGTATTAATAAATAAGGTTCATACCCCTTTGCTATGGCTAAGTATAAGAAAAAGCAAGCTAAGGCTATAACTATTACTTGTTTAATGTCCATTTGTGCGAATCCTGATTCCATTATGAAATCTAATATCATTTGACCCATGTCATGTACCTCCTTAAACTGTTTTTACTTATGCTATGTTTAATATTACATCTCCAAGATTTACGTTTTGTCCTTTTTCTACATGTATAGCTGATATTTGTCCATCTACTGGAGCTATTATTTCGTTTTCCATTTTCATAGCTTCTAATACTGCTAATACATCACCTTTTTTAACTAATTGTCCTTCTTTTACTAATATGTTGAACATACTTCCTTGTAAAGGTGCTACTACTTCTTCTCCTGTACCTGTTACCACTGCTGGTGTAGCAGCTGCCGCTGGAGTAGCTGACATAGTTGGTTGTTTCCCTGATTTTACCTCTTCTATTTCTACTTCATAAACTTTTCCATTTAATTTAACGTTGTATGTTTTTATACTCATTTTATTAATCTCCCTTTTACTTAATGTTTAAATTATTTTTAATTAAAATTATTTAACTCTTTTTATACTTCTAACATGGAAGTTAGTGTGTTGAGCTTGTTCTGCAGCTATTATAGATGTTACTAAAGCTGCAACTATTTTTTCTTCGCCATCATCTTCTATCACTTTATTTATCACTGGCGTCGTTTTAGCCTTATGCTTTTCTGATTTAAATATAAATTTAAATGAGCTTAATATTATTGCTATTAATGATAAAGTAGCTAAAACTATAACCATACTTGATACAGTGATAGAGATAGCTTCCATAAATGTTGTTTGCATATTAACCACCTATTCTCTACATAGTAACTTCTATGTATGTTATATTACTTTCTGCTTTTTCTTCTTCTACTACTGTAGATTTGTTGTATTTAGATTCTAAATATTTTGGAGCGATTTGTGGGAACAAAGCGTAAGCCAATACGTCTTCATCATTTTTAGCTAAATTTTTTACTTCTTCTTTCATAGCTTCAAATTCTGCACCTATTAAATCTGCAGGTCTTACTGTTATTACTTCTTCGTCTCCGATTATTAACTTTTTAACTTCTGGATCTAACTCAGCTGGAGCTTGTCCATATAGTCCTTTTACATAGTCCTTGATTTCTTTTGGAACCATTTTGTATCTTTGTCCAGTTAAAACATTGAATAATGCTTGCGTCCCAACCATTTGACTAAGTGGAGTAACTAGTGGAGGGTATCCTAAGTCTTTTCTAACTCTTGGTACTTCATTTAATACTTCTTCGTATTTACTTTCTGCACCTTGTTGCTTCATTTGAGATAATAAATTAGATAACATTCCTCCTGGAACTTGGTATTTTAAAGTTTGAGGATCTGTTAATAATACTTTTGGATTTAATATTCCTTCTTCCATGTATTTATCTCTAACTGGTTTGAAATATTCAGCTACTTCTAAAAGAGCTTCCATATTTAACTCTGGATTTCTATTCATTTCTGCTAAAGTTACCGACATTGACTCTGTTGGTGGCTGACTTGTTCCACCGCTAAGTGGTGATATAGCTGTATCTATTATATCTACACCAGCTTCAACAGCTTTCATATATGTCATTTCTGCTATTCCACCTGTACAGTGAGTATGTAATTCTATTGGTAATTTAGTCGCATCTTTTAATTTTTTAACTAAGTCATATGCATTGTATGGAGTAAGTACCCCTGCCATATCTTTTATACATATAGAATCCGCACCCATTCTTTCCATAGTTTTAACTAATTCTACATAGTACTCAGTTGTATGAACTGGGCTTGTTGTATAAGATATTGCACATTGGCAATGTCCTTTGTATTTTTTTATCGCTTTCATAGATTCTTCTAAGTTTCTAACATCATTTAAAGCGTCGAAAACTCTTATTATGTCTATTCCGTTTTTTATAGATAACTCTATAAATCGCTCTACAGTATCATCTCCATAGTGTCTATATCCTAATAAATTTTGACCTCTAAGTAGCATTTGTAACTTCGTATTTTTTACATGTTTTCTTATAAGTCTAAGTCTTTCCCAAGGATCTTCATTTAAGAAACGTATACATGAATCAAATGTAGCCCCTCCCCAAACTTCCATTGAGTAATATCCTACTTTATCCATAGTTTCTAAGATAGGTATTATTTCATCTGTCCTAAGCCTAGTAGCCATTAAGGATTGATGTCCATCTCTTAGTGCCGTTTCAGTTATTTTTAACTTACTCATCTTATCATAATCCTCCCATAAATATATTAGGAATAACATTTTCATCATCTATAATGTTCCTTTAAGTTATTCCTTGTTTCTTATGCATAATTTATTATATATATCAAATTATCTTATACCAAGTTTTTTTAGTGTTCTTTTAATATATAAAGTTCTTTTTTAAATTTTATTTAATTGTAAGCTTAATAAATATCTATATAAGTAATTCATATACAAGCCTTCTATATATCTAAT
>NZ_JANKBY010000317.1:0-4178 GCF_024621905.1 Terrisporobacter muris | reverse complement strand
ATAAAAGGAAGTGAAGTATATGGCTATAAAAATAGTTACAGATAGCACATCATATATACCAAAAGAATATGTAAATAAATATGATATAAAAATAGCATCTTTAAATGTTGTTATGGATGGAGAAAGCAGACGTGAAGTTGATATAGATAATAAAAATTTTTATGAAGATATGAGCAAATCCAGTGAAATTCCAAAATCATCTCAGCCAATACCAGAAGAAATGCTGAGTATATTTAAAGACATAATAGCAAATGGAGATTCCATAGTAGGTATATTTTTATCATCAAAAATGAGTGGAACATATTCCAATGCAAATATGATAAAAAATATGATATTAGAAGATTATCCAAAAGCCAATATAGAAATCCTTGATTCGAAGACTAATTGTATGCAAATGGGATTTGCTGCAATTAAAGCAGGAGAAGCAGCAAAAGAGGGGAAAAGTATGGAGGAAGTAGTAGCGTTGGCTCAATATGTACTAGATCATAGTAGATTTTTATTTACACCAGAAACCTTAGAGTATCTAAAAAAAGGTGGAAGAATAGGTGGTGCAGCGGCACTATTTGGTAATTTATTTCAAATAAAGCCCATACTTACAGTTGTAGATGGTGAAACCTCTATATTTAAGAAGGTTAGGACTAGAAAAAAAGCTGTAGATGAGATAGTAGGAACTGTTTTAAATGAAATAGAGTTAAAGGGATTAGGCGATGTTATTGTACACCATATTAATTGTGAAGAAGAAGGGATGAAGCTAGCGAAAGCTTTGGAGAACAAGTTAGGGCAGAAAGTTGGAATTCAGTCTATAGGCCCGGTTATTGGTCTACATGTGGGACCTGGTAGTATTGGTATTGCTTATTATACTAAGTAGATGAATTTAAATGAATTTTATTTTTTAATATGTATATTTAAAAATAAAATAATCTTGATGAAATATAGGAATTATATTAAGCAAGGGGGAAAAATGATTCCCCCTTGCCTGAAGTAGAATTTAATTATTCAGTTTCAGAAAACTCGTCTTTACCTACTGAACATAAAGGACATAACCAATCATCAGGCAAATCTTCAAAAGAAGTACCTGGAGCTATTCCGTTATCAGGATCTCCAACTTCTGGATCATAAATATAGCCACAAGCATCACAAACATATTTTTTCATAATTCAGCCCCCTTTTTAATAATAACTGTATTATCTCTTATTGTTACACAATAAGAGATAATAATCATCAATATTAGTGTAAGTATACAATATTCATTTATAATAAAAACATATTTTGTCAAATTCAGTTTATAAGGGCATCTTTTCTAGGAACAGTTCTTTGGTATTTTACATCAGGATAACCAATCACTAGACATGAAGATAACAACTTGCTATCTTTTATACAAAGTAAATCTAAAATTTCTTTGTTATCTTGAGATGATATCAATAAAAATCCACTAAAAAAGTTCCATGTTTGAAGAAGCTAAACCGCCATTTATAGGATTAGGTGTAGTTATAAATATTGCAAGAGGGGCATTGAAGAATAATTTACCATTTTTTTTCGGATCTTTTTATACATCTCATAGGAGTAAATCCACATTCTATCATATCTTTCTAAATGAGAAGTTTCAGGCGTTAAGTTTGATAAAATAGCTTCACCTTTTTTTCTTAAACTTTCATAAGCTAAGTCTCTTAATTCACCAAGTTTATCAGTAACTACTGTATAAGATACATCCTGACTATTTGTTGAAGTTTGAGTATATCTACCAGCATCTATTATTTTTAAGATTTTTTCTTTTTCTGTTTCTTTATTTTTAAATTTTCTAACGCTTCTTCTATATTTTATAAAGTTTAAAAGATTATCTGCTTCTACTGAAAAACTATTCTTATCATAAGGGATTACTTCATCCATATTATAATCATCAGTTGATGCAGCATCCACTGGACATATGGCAATACAGTGTCCACATTTTATACAGTTTTCATTATTTATCTCAGCGTTGTCTTGTTTTAGTGAGATAGTAGAAGTTGGGAAATCTTTTATACATTGTGTACAGGCTATACATTTTTCTTTGTTTATTTTAAACATTTTAATAGCATCCTTTAGTTTTATTTACTATTTATCCAAGATATAACATAAGTAAATTTACTATCTTGATCTTTTATAGAACTAAGTGATGTAAATTCACCACTTATATTTTTATCCATAGCAGATAAGTGAAAATGACAAAGGCCTATACCTATGTCTATTTTATTTAATTCTTTAGCACTACTTAGATAGAAGTGTATATTATCATCATATTTTAAGATTCTCCAAGGTTGTTTATTAATAGCTGATGGTGCAAAACGCAACATTTCAAGTGGTTCAAAATATTTACCTGCATTACTATTTGTAAGTGGTGTATTAAAGTTTTTATAAAAACATATTTCTGAAAAATCTTTACGCTTTTTACTATTATCACCAAATAAAGTAGCTATAAGTGATTTTTTACCACCTTCATATCCTACTGGTGAAACAATTGGTAAAATTTCTTTTTCATTTAAACTCATAGCTTTGGCAAACTCACCTTTATTAAAAGTACCACCAAGCCATACGGTACCTAGTTCTAGAGAAGTGCAGTATAATATAACTTTTTCTAAAGCGTATCCTAAGGCAATTAAAGATAAATCATCCTTTTCACAAACAGCTGTTAAGAAATAATTAGCACCTTTTATCACGCCATAAGTTCCAAGTTTTAATTCTTTATTTGAATTATCTTTCCTTATTAATTTAATTCTTATTTTTTGATTAAAAGGATTTTCCACCTTGCTAATGAAGTTTTCAATTTTATTTATTATTTCTTCAGATAGAGGTGAATTATCATAGTTTCTAACAGAATTTCTAATTTTTATTAATTCATCTACTGGTCTATTAAACATATTACTCATTAAAATACCTCCTAAAATAAATTGACATTTATATGTATAAAATTTACAATTTTTTTTGGTTAATTATTATGAAATTGCGGAATTATGAGATTATAACACTATATAAGTGTATATGTCTAATTTAAAATATTCATAGATATATAACTAAAAGCTATATATTTGTGGAAAGACAGGAGAAGGAAATGAACTTAAAATAATTAGAATATTTTAAAGTTATAACAGAAACTAAAAATTTTACGACAGCTTCTAATATATTATCTGTTTCTCAGCCAGATTTAAGTAAGGCAATATCTAAACTAGAGGAAGAGTTGGATATTGAATTATTTCAACGCGTAGGATGTAATATAAAAATAACTGAATTTGGAGAGGTATTTTTAAAATATGCTGATTCAGCTTTAAGTGAGATATAAGATTTAAATAAATATCCAGAAATAGAATCAACTTTAGTAAAAAATGAAGAATATATATTGATAGCTCCTAAGAATCATAGTTTAGCTAATAAGGAAGAAGTTTATCTAAAAGATTTAAAGGATGAGTATTTTATAGCATATGATGATAAGTCAGATAATGTTATACAGTCATATTCTGGGTTGATTGGATATACACCAAAAGTCTATGCACAGCCAAGTGAAGGTAGCGTACTTGCAGCTTTAGTTGTGGCTGGAGCAAGGATTTCAATAATTTTAAATACACACATGATTAATACCAATAAAATATCGGCTATTAAAATAAAGGATAATATATAATATAAAAGTATTTATATGGGATGGAATAAAAACTTGAATATGAGTGAAAGCAAAAAAGAGTTTAAGGTTGTGTTATAAGTATGAATGAAAATTAATTATTAGGAATAAATAATTGGCACAACATAAATAAGAAGATAAATAAGTGGTTAACTAATTTTATATTGGGTTCCACTTATTTTTATATAAGAAGATTTAAAAGAAAAATAAATCTACTAATCCTAGTAAAGCTGAAGCAGAAGCAAGTAAGTAGCTTAAACTTTTTTTATGAGGTTTTTTAATCTTAATAATAATTGATATTACAGCTAGTAGTCCAAATATACTTGCAATTAATCTTGATACTAGATAATTACTTGGAAGGGCTGTAATATTAAGACTAGTAATGATTATGGACCATCCACATAAAAAGTAAAAAAACATATTTTTTAGTTTCTCATTTTTTAAAGTATAAAGTAATGTAATTGATAATAAACTTACAGTTGTTAAAATTATAAATAATACAAATAAAGCTCCAAGTGCCATAGTTAACCTC
>NZ_JANKBY010000316.1:0-4184 GCF_024621905.1 Terrisporobacter muris | reverse complement strand
ATATAATTCTAAAAGGAAAAACAATATGAGAAATATAAAAATGATCGTACAATATGATGGAAGCAATTTTAAAGGTTTCCAAAGATTAAAAGATAATGATAATACTGTGCAAGGTAAAATAGAAGATGTTCTTAACAAACTTACTAATGAGTCTATTGAAATAATAGGTTCTGGAAGAACAGATATGGGTGTTCATGCAATGGGGCAGGTTGTAAACTTCAAAACTGATTGTAGTGAATCTGTGGAAAAAATTCAAAAGTATTTATATAAATATCTACCTGAATCTATAGTTATAAAAGATATAGAAGAAGTAAATGATAGATTCCACTCTAGATACAATGCTAAATCTAAGGTTTATTTATACAAAATAGATAATAATAAATTCCATAATCCATTTTTTAGAAAATATACAGCTCATATTACTAAAAAATTAAATCTAGATCTTATGAAAGAAGCTAGTACTTATTTAATTGGAGAACACGATTTTTCAAGCTTCGCTTCTTCAAAATCAAAAAAGAAAAGCCATGTTAGAACAATTGAATCTATTGATATAGTTGAAAAAAATAACATGATAGAAATATATGTTAAAGGTGATGGATTCTTATACAACATGGTAAGAATAATAGTTGGAACCTTAATAGATGCAGGTCTAGGTAAAATAAAGCCTACGGCTGTAAAAGAAATTTTAGAAGCTAAGGACAGAAAAGTAGCTTCTGAAACAGCACCAGCAAAAGGTCTATATTTATTTAAAGTTCAATATTAATTCTATGGGGGGATGTATTTGAATAATTTAACTATAAAAAATGGAAATCAAGAAGACTCTGATTATATTATTGAAAAATTAGTAGAATACAACTTATCAAAAGTACCACAAACACAAGAAGTAGCCTATGTATGGCTAAATAAAATCGTAGAAAATGATGATAAAGAAGTTGTAGGTGGAATTCTTGCCAAAATGTATTGTTGGAATGTTATTTATATCGATGCACTTTGGATAAATGAAAACTATAGAGGCTTCGGTCTTGGTGAAAAGTTATTATTTGAAATAGAAAACATTGCAAAAAAAGAAAAGTGTTATTTAATCCACTTAGATACTTTTGATTTTCAAGCTAAGAACTTTTATATAAAAAACGGATATGAAGTGTTTGGTGTCTTAGATGATTGTCCCAAAGACCATAAAAGATTCTTTTTAAAAAAATATTTAGAATAGTTGACAATAATTAGAAATTCAACTATTATTTAAACATATTAAATTAAATATACAAAATTCAGTGAAAAAGAGAAGTAACTTAAAATTTGTATTTATAGAGAATTGGGGATGGTGGAAGCTCAATAATATAATTTAAGTGAATAGAGCTTTGGAGAAGATTATCTGAAAATAGTAGGATAATAGGTAGCCTTGCCTTAAAAGGAAGAGTGAATAGTATTTATAAATGCTATTAATTAGAGTGGTAACGCGGTAAATTCGTCTCTTGGTTAATTCCAAGGGACTTTTTTTATTGAAAAAAACAAGGGAAATAAAAGGGGGACAATAACAATGAAAGAAAAAGTAGTACTAGCATATTCAGGTGGATTAGATACATCTATAATAATACCATGGCTAAAGGAAAACTATGATATAGATGTAATTGCTGTTTGTGCCAATGTGGGCCAAGATGATGATATGGATAAAATACATGATAAGGCTATTGAAAGTGGTGCCATAAAAGCTTATTGTGAAGATTTAAAAGAGGAATTTATAACTACAACAATTTATGCAGCTATAAAAGCTGAAACAAAATATGAAGGAAGATATTTACTTGGGACTGCTCTTGCAAGACCAATAATAGCTAAAAAATTAGTAGAAATAGCTCAAAAAGAAGGCGCTAAATATATTTGTCATGGATGTACTGGAAAAGGAAATGACCAAGTTCGTTTTGAAGGTACAATAGCAGCTCTAGATCCATCTATTAAGGTAATTGCACCTTGGAGAATGTGGGATATAAAGTCTAGAGAAGATGCAATCGACTATGCATCTGAACATAATATACCAGTCGTAGCTACTAAAAAGAAAATTTACTCTGTTGATGATAATTTATTTCATGTATCAACAGAGGGTGGAGATATAGAGTGTTTACAAAATGAGCATAATAAAGATATTTATAAAAAGACAAAATCACCAGAAGATGCTTGCGACGTGGCAGAATATGTAGAAATATATTTTGAACAAGGTGTTCCTAAGAAAGTTAACAATGAAGAATTATCTCCAGTCGAACTATTAGAAGCTTTAGATAGTCTAGGATGTAAACATGGCATAGGAATAGTAGAAATATTAGAAAATAGATTAGTTGGAATGAAATCTAGAGGAATATACGAAACTCCAGGAGGAGAAATACTATACACAGCTCACAACTACTTAGAAAGTGCAACACTAGACAAAGATTCTCTTCATTTAAAACAAAGATTATCTCTAGAATATGCTGACTTAATATATAATGGAAAATGGTACTCAAAAGCTTGTAGTGCAATAACAGCTTTCATGGATGAAACTCAAGAAAATGTAACAGGTTCAGTAAAACTTAAACTATACAAAGGAAATATAAAACCTGCTGGAATATTTACTGAAAATGCATTATATGATGAAAGTATTTCTTCATTTGGTGACAGTGAATTATATGATCATAAAGATGCTGAAGGATTTATAAACTTATTTACCCTTCCACTTAAAATTAATGCAATGAAAGATAAAAAAAATAGTAAATAAAATTTCCTCATATGTAAAAAGTCTACTTAATTAATAAGTAGACTTTTCTATATTAAAATTCAGTATCTTTTATAGCCCCCATATTTAGGTCTATACTATTTAACTCTGATTTTTCCCACTTAGTTTTATAAGTATATGACATCTTTAACAATATGGGAGACAATATAGTAGTAGCAATAACCACAATTAAAATTGGAGCTAAAACAGTAGTATTAATTAATCCTGCACTAAATCCTTTATTAGCAACGATTAAGGCTACCTCACCTCTAGATACCATCCCTATCCCAACTTGTAGAGACTCTCTATTTGTATATTTAAATAACTTACACCCAAGTCCGCAACCTATTACCTTTGATATAACAGCTACCATAGTAAGGACAACGGCAAATAATAATACAACAACACTCATATTAGGAAGTACTACCTTTAAACCAATACTGGCAAAGAATATGGGTGCTAAAAATGCATAGGATACTGTATCTAGTTTCTCTTCAATATAATATTTCTTACTAAGAGGTGATAAAGTAAGCCCTGCTATAAAAGCACCAGTTATATCTGCCACACCGAAATATGTTTCTGATATATATGATAAAAATAAACAAAAAGCAAATACTGCTATTACATAACGTCTCTTATGCTTTGCATCTTTATCAAGCCAATTTTTAAATATAATATAAAAGATGCCACAAGAGATAGCAGCAAATATGAAAAATAAAAATATTTTCATTAATACTTCAGCTATATTTACATTAGGGTCGGAAAAACTAATAACTATTGTCAATGCAATAATGCCAAGTATATCATCAATAATTGCCGCCCCTAGTATGGTATTTCCTACCTTAGAATTTAATTTCCCCATTTCTTTTAGTGTTTCAACAGTTATACTAACTGATGTTGCTGTAAGAATAGTTCCTATAAATATATTTTGAAGAAATACACTTGAACTATCTCCAAATATCATTATTCCTTGGCGATTAAAATACATTGCAACTAAAAATCCACCAACAAGTGGAACTATAATTCCCAAAATAGCAGTAACTAAAGATGCTTTTCCTGAATGTTTCAGTTCACTTATATCTGTCTCCAAACCAGCAAAGAACATTAACAAAATTACACCTATCTCAGCTAACTGAGTTAAAAACTCTGTTTCATGAACTATATTTAAAACTGCTGGTCCTAAAATCAAACCAGCAAATAAAGCTCCAACTACCTGAGGCATTTGACACCTTCTAGAAATTAATCCACATAACTTAGTAGAAATTAAAATTAAAGCAATATCTAAAATATAACTATATGACTCCATAATACTTCTCCTTTACTAAACAAATAATTAGATACTAAGACAATGCTTAATATCATCATCTTAGTACACAAGTGCTAATATATCAACAATTAATAAAATTTTAACTAATTTTTGGTAATTTATTTAAAATACTAATAA
>NZ_JANKBY010000315.1:0-4187 GCF_024621905.1 Terrisporobacter muris | reverse complement strand
AATATATATATTATTTAGTTGTTCATACTGCTCCCCCCTATATTTTTACAAAATAAAAAGGTGGAGTGTACCCTATTCACTCCACCTTTTTCACTACAAACACTTTATTTTTTTGGAAATATTTTAGGCCAATTTATATTATTTCCAAATGCCAAATACCAAAACATCTACTCATAATGTTTTATAAGTTAATATTATCATATACATTTCTTTTTTACAGTATACTTTTTTACATTAAAAGTATAGTATAGTAGTACTACTTTTTAAAATTCTATTACTTCTACTTCCATATTATCTATAGCATCTTGAATTAATTGTTCCACATCTAATGCTTTTTCTGAATCCTCTATTTTTTCTAATCTTGGCTTAGTTACAGGCTTCTTAGGAGCAAATACTGAACAACAGTCTTCTTCTGGTATTATAGATGTTTCAAAAGTATCTATTTTCTTAGCTATATCTATTATTTCAGTTTTGTCCATAGCTATAAGTGGTCTAAATACTGGTAAGCTAACTGATGCATTTGTACAAGTTAATCCTTGTATAGTTTGAGAAGCAACTTGTCCTATACTTTCTCCAGTTATTAAAGCATCACAGTTTCTTTGTATTCCTACTCTTTCAGCTATTCTCATCATAAATCTTCTTGATATTATTGTCATTTCTTCATCTCTACAATTTAATCCTACAGCTTTTTGTATTTCAAGCAAGTTAATTTTGTGAAGTCTTACTTTACCAACATATTTAGCTAATATTCTTGCTAAGTCTTTTACTTTCTCTTGTGATTTTTCACTTGTAAAAGGATATGTGTGGAAATGTATAGCTTCTACTTCCATACCTCTCTTAGCAACCATCCATGTTGCAACTGGCGAATCTATTCCTCCTGATAGTAAAGACATTGCTTTACCATTTGTTCCTATTGGAAGTCCACCGTATCCCGCTACAGTGTCACTATAAACTACCACATTGCTTTCTCTAAGTTCACATTTTATTTTAACTTCTGGTTTATTTATATCAACTTTTATCTTATCTCCAACCTTAGATAATAAGTATCCACCTATATCTATACTCATATCTTGAGAAGTTAATCTAAATGATTTATCTCCTCTTCTACTCTCTACTTTAAATGATTTAGCTCCATTAGCTATTTTTTCTTCTAAAACTACAAGAGCAGTTTCTTTTAATTGTGTATAAGCCGCTTCTACATCTTCCTCGTTATTTCTAAGGACTTTAACTGCTGGACATACTCCAACTACACCAAATACTTTCTTAACCTCTTCACATATTTCATCATACTCGTAGTCACCTAAATCTACATATACTCTTCCATATTCTTTGTACACGTTAAATTTATCTATTGGCTTTAACATATTTTTTATATTTTTTATTAATTTATTTTCAAATATATATCTATTTTTACCTTTAACACCTATTTCTCCGTATTTTACTATAATTGAATTGTACATATTCCACCTCTTATTATCGTCTTTTTATTATTGTTCTCAAGTCATTTATTGAATCTTTTAACACTTTTACAGTTTCTAAAATTTCTTCTTCTTTGTTAAAATCAGATAAACTGAATCTTACTGCACCCTCTATTTCATCTGGCTTAAGTTTTATTGCATTTAATACATGACTTCCCTTTTTCTTAGAAGAACACGCTGATCCTGTAGATACATAAATATTTTTTTGTTCTAAGAAATGAAGTAAAACTTCTCCTCTTATATTTTCAAAAGAAACATTTAATATGTGACAAACTCCATCCTCTGGCGAATTTACTTTTACACCTTCTATATTTTTTAATATTTCCTCTTTTAATAATACTTTTAGACTTTGTATTTTTTCAATTTTACTATCTAAATCTTTATTCATTATTTCTACTGCTTTTCCTAAACCATAAATTCCAGGTACATTTTCTGTTCCTGATCTTACACTAGATTCTTGTCCTCCACCAGTAATAATAGGTTTTAGTTTGCTATTTTCCTTGATATACATAAATCCTATTCCTTTTGGTCCATGGAACTTATGAGCACTTACTGTCATAAAATCAATATTATATCTAGTTGGTCTAAATTTAATTTTTGTGTAAGATTGAACACAATCCACATGGAAGTATACCTTTTGTTCTAAAGTTTTTAAATATTTTCCTATTTCTTCGATAGGTTGGATACTACCAATCTCATTATTAACGTGCATTGTAGAAATTAATATAGTAGAAGGTTTTATTGCTTTTTTCACATCCTCTATATTTATTTTCCCACTTTCATCAACTTCTAATAACGTTATTTCAAATCCTTCTTTTTCTAAATCAGTAAGAGTCGCTAACACTGAAGGATGTTCTATATTAGTAGAAATTATATGATTTTTTGTTTTTCTAAAATTGTAAGCAACACCTCTAATAATAGTATTATTAGATTCCGTTCCTCCTGATGTAAAAAATATTTCTTTATCTTTTACACCCAAACTTCTTGCTATATCTTGTCTTATTCCTTTAATTTTTCTATCTACTTCTATTCCTTTTTTATGTAATGAAGAAGGATTTCCGTATTCTGTAGTAAGGGCTTTCACCATTTCTTCTACTACCTCTTCATAAGGTTTTGTAGTTGCGCTATTATCTAAATAAATTTCCATTTACTACACCGTCCTATTATATTTTTTATTAATATATCAATCAATTACGTAACTTAATTAATTTGTCAAAAATATTAGCATTTTTTATTATACCATTTTTATACCTATTTTTTAATGTTATACTATAAAGTTTTCCAAATACATATTAATTATATTAACATTTTTCCATTTAAATATAATCTGAAATATTTATCTAAAAAATTTGTAAAATTGTGTTGCATTTTTTGTCGAATATTGCTATTATATATAAGTAGTTATCCCCTTGATAACCCAATTAAAGTTTCTATTCAATACCCCTTTTTATGAATAGATATATATTATGTCTAAGACGAATTAGATTTAATTTATCAGAACAAAAAAGAGCTTCCCCGGCTCTTTTTTTGTGTTTACTTTTAAAGTAAAGTGATGAAAATTCTTTAAAAATAATAATTTTTACTTTATATTTTTGGTATAATTAAAGTAGTATTTAAATTCAAGGAGGTAATATTATGTCTACTAAAAAAAAGGTAGGTATCCTATTTACTGGTGGAACTATCTCTATGACAATAGATAAAGAGATTGGTGCAAATGTACCAACATTATCAGGAGAGCAAATAATGTCTATGGCAACTAACGTAAAAGATGTTGCTGATTTTGAAATAAAAGATTTTGATGAAATTCCAGGACCTCATATGACACCTGAAAAATTAATGCAATTAAAGCACTCTGTATTAGAATTATTAGACAGAGATGATATATGCGGTGTTGTAATAACTCATGGTACTGATAGTCTAGAAGAGACTGCTTATTTCTTAGATTTAGTAATAAATCATGAAAAACCTGTTATCGTTACAGGAGCTATGAGAAGTAGTTCTGAACTTGGTTATGATGGTTCAAATAACTTATCATCAGCTATTTGTGTTGCTATATCAGAAAATGCTAAAAACAAAGGTGTTCTTGTTGTTTTAAACAACGAAGTATTATTAGCATCAGAAGCAACTAAAACTGATACTATGGCCTTAAATACCTTCCAATCACCTGGTAAGGGATCTTTAGGTATAGTTGACAGTAATGAACTTCTATTATTTAAAAATGTTGCTTACAGAACTTTTATAGATACTGATAAAGTAGAAACTAAAGTTGCTCTTTTTAAATCAGGAATAGGAATGGATTACACTTTTATAAATCATGCTGTAGATATGGGATATAAAGGTATTATAATAGAAGCAATGGGAAGAGGAAATATACCTCCATTAATGTATGAGGGGGTTAAATATGCCAGAGAAAAAGGCGTTATAGTTGTTATAACCTCTAGATGTTCAACTGGTAGAGTCTACGATTCTTATGGCTATTTAGGATCAGGAAGAGATTTAAAAAATCTAGGTTGTATCTTTGCTGGTGACTTAAATGGACATAAATCAAGAATAAAATTAATGTTAGCATTAGGTAAAACTAATAATCTTGATGAGCTTAAAGACCTTTTCCAAAAAGGAATATATTATTAAGATTATTTAATTTATAAAAAATTTAGTATTATCCAATTAAATTACAGTAATATTATATATACCTTCTTTATTATTAAA
>NZ_JANKBY010000314.1:0-4219 GCF_024621905.1 Terrisporobacter muris | reverse complement strand
ATATCAACATCTTAGGATCAGTTATATATTGAACAAAGAATGTTGAACCATCTACACCTACATAACCACCTGTTAGTGATTGTACTGCGTACCCTAGTGACCAACCTATTATATGAGTATAATAAGATAAATTAAGTCCTATTATTGTAAATATTACAGCAAATAATATTGATAACAATACTGTATGTTTATAACTTCTACCAAATTTCATTGCACAGGCAACAGGTACAACCATCATAGAAGAAACAATTAAGGCTCCCACTGTTCTAGCTGCTATAGATACTGTAAAAGCTGTTAATATTGTAAAAATAAAATTGACAGTTTTTATTGGTATACCTATAATCCTCGCTCCTTCTTCATCGAAAGCTATGTACATTAATTCTTTATATAGTAATATAAATGCAACTATAACTAATATACTTATTCCTATGACCATAAATAATTCAAAATCTGTTATTGCAACAATACTCCCAAATAAGAAACTATTAAACGCTGCTGAGTCTTTTACAAACCCAGATAATACACCAGCTAAACCAACTCCAGCTGACATAATAATTGCTATGGACATTTCAGAGTACTTGGGTATTTTTTTTCTTATAAATTCTATACTAAAAGCAGATGCCAAGGATGCAATTAAAGCTCCAAGCACTGGATTAATATTAAATACTAAACCTGCTGCAATACCTGCAAGAGATGAATGGGATAATGCGTCTCCTATCATAGACAATCTCTTTAGTACTACTATAATACCTATGCAAGGTACAATAATTGCAAGCAATATGCCTACAATAAAAGCCCTTCTCATAAAATCATATTCAAAAATCATGTCTACACCTCATTCTCCTTATTCATTAAAGATACTTTATTATTCTCAACAACAAATATTTTATTTGTATATTTTGATATTTTGGCAAAATCATGACTAACAATTACTATTGTAATTTTAGAGTCTTTGTTTAATTTTTCAAGAAGAGCATATAGTTTTTCTTCTGATGCAGCATCTATACCTGTTGTTGGCTCATCTAAAATTATTATTTTAGGGTCACTAACTAAAGCTTTTGCAATCATTACTCTTTGTTGCTGACCTCCAGATAAATTTCCTATTAATCTTTTCGAAAAATCTTCCATATTTACAACCTTTAAAGCTGCTTTTACTTTTTCTTTGTGCTCCTTTTTAGGAAATTTCATAAATCCAATTTTAGAATACAAGTTTGCCATAACAATTTCTTCTACTGTTGCTGGAAAATTTGCTCCACTAGATAATGATATCTGTGGTACATATCCTATTCTATCTAATTTACTACTTTTATCTAAATCTTCATCAAATAATTTTATTTTCCCCTTAGATGGACTTAGTTGGCCTATTAAAAGCTTCATAAGAGTACTTTTCCCACTACCATTACAGCCAATAATACCAACAAAATCACCTTCATCTATGGATAAAATAATATCTTGTAATACATTTTCTTTATTATAAGCAAATGATACATTTTCAATAGATATTATATTTTTCATATATACCTCCAAAACTTAATATGAATTATTTCATTGATTCATATAATACTTCTAAATTTTTTTCCATTACACTAAAGTAATCTTCACCATTATTTATTTGTTCTTCGCTTAAACCTTCTAGAGGATTTAATACTTCTGTTTTTGCATTTATTTCTTTTGCTATAGTTTGAGCAACTTTTGGACTTACAAGCTCTTCAAAGAAGATTGTTTTCACATTATTTTTTTTTGCAAACTTAATTATTTGTCTCATTCTAGCTGGATCTGGTTCACTATCAGGTGTTAATCCTTCTATTCCCTCTTGATTTATGTCATATTCTTCACATAAATATCCAAAGGCTTCATGTGCAACAATTATTGTTTTATTTTTAATTGGTCCCAATGTATTAGAATATTTTTTATCTAATTCATCAAACTTTTTAGCATATTTCTCATAATTATCTTCATAATAATCTGCATTATCAGGGTCATATTTTACTAAAGCATTTTTTATATTTTCCATTTCTTGTTTTGCATTTTTTATACTAAGCCATGTATGTGGATCATAACTTCCGTGACTATGTTTATTATCTTCCTGACTATCTTTTTTACCTATCTTATGTATATCCAATCCTTCACTAGTTTTTACATAAGCTATATCTTTATTTTCTAATGTACTAATAACTTTATCCGTCCAGTTTTCAATACCAGCTCCATTATATATAAGCATATCTGCCTTTTCTAGATTCACAATATCACTCGTTGATATTTCCCATTCATGAGGTTCTGTTCCTGCAGGAACTAAATTAGTTACATCAACTTTGTCTCCTCCAACTTTCTTAGCAAAATCGTATAATGGATAAATACTAGTATATATTTTTATCTTACCTTCTGAGTTTTCATTTTCTTTGTTTTCTTTACTACAACCTATTGTAAACAACATAGGTATTACTAATAGTAAGGATATTATTTTTTTCATTTTAATTTTTTCACTCCTTATACTCTTATATATTTAAATATTTTAATTATCGTTGTAAATGATAATACCTCTCATTTGCACTTTCTAAATAAATAATACTACTTATATATATATTAGTCAAGTGCAAATCATATGCATTTATATTTTATTGACAAAGCCATATAATAAGTTTATCCTTTATCTTAGTATAAGAAACATATTATTTTTAATATTTTAAGGATGTGAATATATGAATAATGAAGATAATATTTTAAAAGCAGCTAATTTGAAGACTACTAAAAAAAGAATGATAATCCTTTCTGTACTTAACAACTCAGATAGTCCCCTTACATCTGAAGATATATTAGAACAAACTTCCAAGGAAGTTAATATAAATCTATCAACTATTTATAGGGCATTAAATGCTTTGACTGATAAGGGTATCTTATTAAAACAACTAAGTAATGATGGAAAGACATATTACCAAATTAATAATAGAGAACATAAACATCAATTAGTATGTTCTTTATGTAATAAGATTATTTTAGTAAGTTGCTGTCCTTTAAAAAAATTCGAAAATGATTTATGTGAAGAAACAGGCTTTACAATAACAAGTCATAATCTTGAATTTACAGGAATATGCCCTGAGTGTGCAAAAAAACTATAAAAGTAAAAAACAGTATAAATTTAATTTATACTGTTTCTTTTATATTAAACATTTAATTTTTCAAAAATACCTTTCATTGCTACTCTAGCTTTAGAATCCTCTGGCAATTCAACTAATGGTTTTCTATTACAATCATATTCAAATATCATTTCATCCATAGGAACTACTCCAAGTAAATCTAAATCAAATCTTTCTATTTCTCTTCTTATACCATCATTTAACTCACCATTAGGTGCTTTATTTACTATTAATGATGTTCTTCCAACTCTTATTCCCATTTCTTTAGCTAAATCTCTTATTCTTGCAACAGCTTCTATACTTCTAGCTGAACAGTCACTTATTAATAATAAATCATCTATTTCTCTAAGCGTTTTTCTACTTAAATGTTCCATTCCAGCTTCATTATCCATAACTACATAATCATAGTGATTAGACATTAATTGTATTTGCCTTTTTAATATAGAATTGACAAAACAATAGCAACCTTCCCCCTCTGATCTACCCATTACAAGCAAATCATATCCATTTCCTTCTTCTACAATAGAATTTAATTCATATTCTAAATATTGAGACTTAGTCATTCCACCTGGATATTGTTCTCTTTTTTGCTCCATTAGGTTAGCTTTTTCTTTTATCTCTCCTATTGTACCATTTAGCTCCATACCTAATACATCATTTATATTAGAGTTTGCATCTGCATCTACTACTAAAGTTTCACCCTTTTTCTCTTTAGTAAGATAATCGATAAGTATCCCTGTTAAACTTGTTTTTCCTGTGCCACCTTTACCTGCAACTGCTATATTGTATGACATAGTTACTTTCCCCCTTATGTCTTTAGATTTATATTTATTTGTAAACTATCTATAATAGATTATACCAAACTTAGGTCAAATTAAACCATTTTTTATATAAAAATTCAATTCCTTATCATAAATAAAAAATCTCCATCATTATAATTTAATAAATATATATTGTTTAAAATAAAAACCTACCTAAAAAGGCAGGTTCTATTTATTATTCAAATATATGTTTTATAAATTGAATTGGGCTGTAAATTATAAGTCTAGGACCTGAAAACTTCATAACAGCTTTAACTTTTTCTT
>NZ_JANKBY010000313.1:0-4261 GCF_024621905.1 Terrisporobacter muris | reverse complement strand
CGATCTAAGTTTTTGTATAATATTTTGAAGTTCTCTAATATTTCCAGGAAAGTGATAATGAGAAATTAACTTTATAGCATCCTTTGTTATAATCTTATTTATGTTAAATTCAAAGCAGTATTTATTAAAATAATATTTAATTAGTTCAATAAGATTTTCCTTTCTATCTCTAAGAGGAGGAATTTTTAATTGAATAACATTTAATCTGTAGTAAAGATCTTCTCTAAATGTTTTTTCTTCTACTTTCTTTAATAAATCACAGTTTGTGGCAGAGATTATTCTAATATCTACTTTTTTCTCTTTGATACCTCCCACAGGAGTGAAAGTTTTTTCTTGAATTAATTGAAGAAACTTTGCTTGAAGGCTTGGAGGAATCTCTCCAATTTCATCTAAAAATAAAGTTCCGCCATGAGCTAGTTCTACAAGACCAGCCTTTCCTTTAGTAGAAGCACCTGTGAAAGCACCTGGTGCATACCCAAACAACTCAGACTCAAGAAGTTCTGCTGAAATAGTTGCACAGTTAATGGTTATAAATGGATTATTATTTCTTCTACTATTTTTATGTATATATCTAGCTAATGAAGTTTTTCCAGTACCTGATTCACCAAGAAGTAATACTATAACATTAGTTTTTGAAATTTGATTGATTGTATTCAGTATAGGTCTCATAACACTTCCTGTAAGAATAATATCAGTTTCTATTTTAAGTGTGGTTCTATATATATTTTCAATTTCATTTTTATATTTATTAACTTCATTTTGTGTATCTGATAATTTGTTTTTAATTTGATTAAGTTCTGTAATATCTCTTGTATTTTCAACTATAAACTCGATTTCACCATTATCATCAAATATGGGAGTAGCAGTTAGCACAAGTTTTTTCCCTGTATTAGTAAACTGTTCCATAGAACTAGTTTTCTTTGTGATTAAAACTTGAGGTATAGCTCCAACGGTAGAATACCCATTCTCGGATAAAAGCTTAACATTTTTACCAAGCATTTCTTCTTTTTTAATACCATAGTTTTTTTCAAATGCTTTATTACAATAAATTAAATTACCATTATTGTCAGCAACGCAAATCTCATCATGGGATGCATCCATGACCTTTCTATAAAATTCTTCTCCAAATTTCAAGGATATACCCCTTTCATAAGTCATTTTTAACTTAAAAAAATATTAAATACAACTTATAATACAAATAAGTCATAAACAACTTAATTATATTGGAATAATAAGTTAAAATCAACTTATATTGTTAAATTACTTATATTCAATAATTATTGTAGAAAGATAATAAGGAGAAATGGCTAAATTTCAATTATTTTACAGTCATTGAAATATAAAATAAAAACTTAAGTTCTGGCATGATACTTGCTATAATAGAGGTCGGAGTTAAAAATAGAGAGTCAAGCTTCAGGTGGAGGGAAAGAAAGATGGGTTATTTATACATATTACTAGCAGGTTTGTTTTGGTCCAGTATAGGGTTATTTACAACAAACTTAAGTAATGCAGGATTATCAACAGAAGAAATAAGTTTTTTAAGGCTTTCAATGGGGTGTATTATATTAGTTATATACGCAATTATAAAAAATCCAAGTTTATTAAAAATATCAAAAAAAGGATTAATTTATTCAATAATTATAGGAATACTTTGCCAAGGGTTATTTAATTACTGTTATGTAAATTCAATAAAAAGTTCAGGAAGTGCAGTAGCAGCTGTGTTACTTTATACTTCGCCAATATTTATTACAATTTTTTCGGGAATAATATATAAAGAGAAAATTAATAAAATGAAGCTATTATCTTTAACTATATGTGTAGTGGCAGCCATACTTGCTGTTACTGGAGGTAGTTTAGATTTAGAAAATATAAGTACAGTTGGAATTATAAGTGGAATAATGGCAGCAATTCTTTATTCGTTGATGCCTATAATAAGCAAAAATATACTAGATGAAGTAAACAATTTAACTATGATGATTTATTCATTTTTAACAGGTGCATTAATTCTTGTAAGTAAGGTGAACTTTGTTAGGGTGGGAGTTAGTATAGGAGATATGCCTGTAGTTTTAAATATAGTAGGATTTGGACTATTTTCAGGGGCTCTTGCTTATATTTGTTATACAAGTGGCGTGAAAAGTGGAATTGAGCTTTCAGTTGCCGGTGTAATAGCATCAATAGAATTAGTATTTGCACAAATAATTGGGTGGATAATCATGGGAGAGCTTTTTAATATTGTAAAAATAATTGGAGTATGTTTGATGATGGTATCTGCAATAGTAGCCCTTAAAAGTGTCACTAAAATACCAGTTGCAGACGAAGAAAATCTTGATTTAGACCTTAGAAAGGTTGCAAATCAAGTATAATATTGCCCTTTAAAATTTATAATTATAAATTATAAAAAAGTCCTTGATAAATAATTTTATCGAGGACTTTTTTTATGTGAAAATTTATTATTTTGAAGATAAGTATTTTATACCTTGACAAGAGTTTCTTGATTTTAGAGTATCATCAATAGCATTTAGTACTTCCCATTTTTTCAGAGACCAAAGAGGTCCTACTAAATCTTCTTTTTTTCCATCACCAGTAAGTCTATGGATTATCATTTCTGGAGGAAGGATTTCTATTTGATCACAAACTAAATTTACATATTCTTCTTGTGTCATTAAAGTCATCATATTTTTTTCTAGCATTCTTGCCATTGGAGTATCTTTTATAACATGAAGTAAATGAATTTTTATTCCATGAACATTTAAATCAGCTACTGCTTTAGCTGTTTCCATCATCATATTATAATCTTCACCAGGAAGCCCATTTATAATATGAACTACAATTTTTATATTCTTAGCTTTTAACTTTTCTACACCTTCTAAGAATGTTTTATAATCATGGCCTCTATTTATAATTTTGGAAGTGGAGTCATGGATAGTTTGAAGACCTAACTCTACCCATAGATTAGTTCTTTTATTTAATTCGCTTAAATATTCCACAACATCGTCTTCTAAGCAGTCTGGGCGCGTAGAAATAGAAAGTCCTACCACATCTTCTTGCTCTAATATAGTTTCATATTTTTCTTTTAAAACTTCCAAAGGTGCATAAGTATTTGTATAAGCTTGGAAATATCCAATATATTTTGCATTTGGCCATTTTTTAAGCATCATTTCTTTGATTTCTTTAAATTGTTTTATTAAATCATCTTTTGGATTACCAGCAAAATCTCCGGAACCTTCTTTGGAGCAATAAGTACATCCCCCATAAGCAACTTTTCCATCTATATTTGGACAAGTGAATCCTGCATTTATTGAAACCTTAAATACCTTTTCACCAAATGTATTTCTAAGATAGTAATTCCAAGTATGATATCTTTTATTATCATCAAAAGCATATTTGAACTTTGTCATTTTATCACCTTTTTCTTATGATTTATACCTAGTTATATTAACATAAATTTTTATTATATACAAATTTCTATAAAATAATTGATTACGAAAATGAAATATTTTTAAATGAATAAAGTCTAACTTTATTAATACAATTTATTAATGATGAAATCAAAGGGGGGATATTATGGAGAGAAACGATGATAATAACGACATCATAAGAAAGGCTCGTCAAAAGGCGAAGGCTGAACAGAAGAAAGAATCTAAAGAAAAATTAACAGAAGAAGAAAAAGACGACGTGGTAAAGGCAGATAATGCAGATAATAAAGAAGAGATTGGTGAAAAAAAAGAAGAGGAAAAAGTTGAAGTTATTAAAGAAGAAAATGAGGATAAAGAAATAATAACACAAAAGGATGTTTTTAATGATAAAGAAGATGTAAATAGTAAAGAATTAGATAATAATAAAGAAGAAATAATAGAAGAAAAAGAAGAGAAAAATAAAAAAAGTAGTAAAAAACAAAAGAAAATTTATATTGGAATTATATGCTTTTTTTTGTTAATTGGAATAATGTATTTTGGTGCAAAAAGGTACGATAACTTAGTTTATCCAGATATAACTTTGTATGAAGAAGATGTATCTAGATTAGATAAAAATGAGTTAGATGAAAAGATAAATGCCATAGTAGATAATATAAATAATAATAAAATAATTGTAAAAGTAGATGATAAAGAATATGAGGTTTTAGTATCAGATATAATAGAAGAGTTGGATGTAAAAAAAGTTGAAAATGAAATAATGAGTTATGGTAAGGATAAAACTTTTCTAGAACAATTTGGTTTAATATATTTAAGTGTGGGAAGAAATTATAATTTTAATATAAAAA
>NZ_JANKBY010000312.1:0-4261 GCF_024621905.1 Terrisporobacter muris | reverse complement strand
AAGCTAACATGTTGCTCATTACCCCCTTTAATATTATTATAATATGATTTGCTATTATAAATTATCTTATATTAATAAAAGCTATTTATTAAGTCAGGTAAATATTCTTTTTTTAATTTTAAATAATCATTTTTTGTAAGTTCGAATCTATGAGACATTTGGAGAGTTTTTCTTGGTTTATAGGTTTTTAAATATTCAAATCCTAAGTTACTTAGTGATTTAGGTGTATATTTATTATCTGAATAAGTTATGGCAACCAATTTATCTAAATTCATCAATTCAAAACCAGTGATAAGAGTTGTCACTGTGAGTTCTGTTGCATAATTATTACCCCAATATTTAGGGTTTATACAAATTCCTATTTCACCTTCTTTTGATCTAGTTCTTATATTGTTAATTCCAATATTTCCAATTACTTTTTTATCTGATTTATGGTAGATAACATAGTTACCCACCTTACCTTGCTTATAGTTATTAATAAAAAATAATTGAACGAATCTTTTTGTATCATTAATAGTTTTGTGAGCTTTAAAAGGTAGGTATTGTACTACTTTTTCTTGACTAAGATACTCATAAATATCAGGAACATCTTGTAAAGTTGCTGGTCTAAGTATAAACCTAGGTGTTTCAATAATTTTCATCTGAGGGTATTGAGAGTTATAAATTTTATATCCAAATATATTATCCATAATTTTGACCTCTTAATTTTAGATTTACTTTAATTTATGAATTTGGGTTTAAATATGTTAAATAAATCTAAAGCTTAGGTATTATTTCTATTTATTTCCATAATTATACTGTTTAAATTGACTTTAAAAGTATATAAATTATAATGAAAAGTAATTATGATTTTAAATAAATAAAAAAAAGAATAATAGATAGGGAGGTACAATATGGAAGAGTCAAGAGTTATTGAGATGATAAAGAGAAATCCTTCTATTATAACAACTATAAATAATCCAACGGATGAAATGAAACTATTAGCCCTAGGGAGAAATGGACTTTTATTAAAAAGTATAAAAAATGCTACAAAAGAAATGAAAGAACTTGCTTTAGAGAATAATGTGAGAGCAATTCAATATATAGATGAGCCAAGTGAAGAAATGATGATTAAGGCTGTAAAAGAAGGCTGGAGTATATTAGATTATATAAAAAATCCAACAGACAATGTTATAAGATTAGCAATAGAGAAATCTGGATGGGCAATTCAGTATGTGAAAAACCCAAGTGAGGAATTGCAATTGCTTGCTGTAAGAAAAAATTATGATTCGATTAAATATATACAAAATCCATGTGAAAAAGTGCAAGAAGAATCAGTAAAAATTAGTTATGATGCACTAAGATATATTAAGTCACCAAGTTTTAACACTCAGCTAATAGCTGTGAAAAGTAATGAATCAGCAGTAAGACTTATCCATGATATGAATAAAGAGAAAAGCCTTGAGTTTTTAAAAGTTAATATTTTAGTAATTAAGCATATATCAAGAGATATACAAAAAGAAATAGAATTGGAAGATTTACAATCTATACTAAAAGAAGTTTTATCTAATGAAAATATAGATGAAAAATACGTGAGAGATTTTATAAATTGTAATGTTATAGACAGAAATAGTGATACTTTTGCAATGGACAAAATTTTGTTCATTCATAAATATGGAAGTAAAAAAGCAAAGAAAGTAGCTGTAGACGAAAAGTTAAAGATAATGTAGGAGAGAGACTATGAATTTTATAGACACATTAAAGAGCGTTGAATTAGTATTATCTACTGAAGAAGTTCCTTTAGTAGTAGGAGAAAGTGGAATAGGAAAAACAGCTTTAGCAAAAAAACTTGCTAAAGATAATAATTGGACTTTAGTTACTATTGATGGAAACCTTCTTAAAGAAGGTGAAATTGGAGGACTTCCAACAGTTGAGTCTTATGAAAGTAGGGATGTTAATGGAAACAAAACTGAAAAGAAAACTACTATTTATGCTGTTCATAATAAATTAAGAGAGATAGATGAAGAAATAAATGCAGGAAGAAGTGTGCTTTTATTTATAGATGAAATAAACCGTTGTGAACATACAGTTCAACAAGAGCTTATGAACTTAATTTTAAATAGAGAAATAAATGGATACAAGTTACCGGAGGATGTAAAAATACTAGCAGCTATGAATCCATCAAGCAAATACGGCTCAGACTTTTATTATCAAGTTGTGGATATGGATGCAGCCCAAGAAAATAGATTTGTTTGGCTAAACATGGAGCCAGATTATAATGGATGGATAAAATGGGCGATAAATGCAGGCATAGAAACTAAAGTTATAGAGTTTATCTCCACATTTCCGGAATATTTACACAAGATAAATGATGAAGATGTGAGAGCCACTCCAAGAAGTTATGAAAGAGTTTCGAAGACTTATAAAATGTACAAAGAGCAACAAGATACTATACCAAGATCAGTATTTCTAAATGTTATAAAAGGTAATGTGGGAAAAGTTATTGCAGAGGAATTTGTAAGTTTTGTTGAGTCAAATTACAGTCCATTAATATCTTTTGGTGATGTATTCTCTGGAGAAAATTTAGATGAAAATGTGATTGAAACAATAAAGAATGAAAGTCATACAAGACTTTATATAAGTGCTATGAATATATTAAAAACACTAGAAAATAAAATGAGTGAAGATAAAGATTCAATATTCCTTATAAATAGATTTGTAGAATTTTTAGGTATATATCCAATAGACTTAATGGTTGGAATTATGAAGGATATGAAAATTAGTTATAATGAGGTATATAAAAAAGCTATAGAAAATGAAAATTTTGTAGATGTGTATTTTCAAGCTTATAGTTCAATAAGGAGCTAATTATGGAAACTTATTTTGAAAAAGAGAGAAAGTACCTTTATGAAACAGCTATGGAGGTAGTTAATGCATCAGAAATGCTAAAAGCATATCGTAAAGGTGAAAAGTATGAAGTGAAAATGGAAACAGAATATAATAGAGAATTTTTTGCTCTTGTAGACAAGGTAAATTTAAGTCTAATGGAAGATAAAGATAATTTCTATGGTTATTTTTTATTTCAAATGGAAAAAGTTATAAGATTTGATATAACAAGCGCAACCGCTGTTAATTTTAAAGGTGCAAAATATGTAATTTACTTTAATCCTATTATTTTTTTAGAACTTAATATGAAGCAAATGGAGACTACAATAAAGCATGAAATTCTTCATATAGTATCTCAACATTTAATGAGAGGTAAGGAATTAAAAGATAAATATAGCACTCTAGCAATTAATATGGCAATGGATGTAGTTGTAAATCAATATTTAAAGTATTTACCACCATATTCAATTACACTTGAATATATAAATGTTAAATATAATCTAAAGCTGGAACCTTATAAAACCTTTGAATACTATTTAGAAAAAATTCAAACAGAGTTAGATTTACAAGAAGATGATGATGAGGGTGAAGAAATAGATAGCAATGAAAATGTAGCAGTTGAATTTGATATAGAAAAAACTCATGATTTCTGGGATGAGTCTGATGAAGTTGACGAAAAAACTTTAAAAGAATTTACAGAAAAAATAGCTGATAATTCACAAAAAGGAAGCATTCCTATTTATATAGAAGGAATGATAAAATCTCTTAAAAGTAGCAAAGGTGAACTTCCTTGGAATCTATATTTAAAAAAGTTAATGGGTACTGTTGAAGCAAATAAAAAGAAGACTACAACAAGAAGAAATAGAAGACAACCTAACAGGTTGGATCTTAGAGGAGAGCTTAGAGGACATAAGGCCGAAATCGCTGTAGCTATTGATATAAGTGGAAGTATAAGTGATGAAGAATTTAAACAGGCAATTAAGGAAGTTCTTAGTATTGTGAAAAATCACAATCAAGAAATAACTATAATAGAATGTGATAAAGAGATTAGACGTGCATACAAAGTAAAATCGATCAAAGATGTAAAAGATAGAATTACAACAGGTGGTGGAACGGAATTTACACCAGTTTTTGAATATGCTAATAATAAAAAGTTAAATTTATTGGTGTATTTTACTGATGGAAAAGGTGAAGAAAGACTAAAAGTCCTTCCAAGAGGATATAAAGTCTTATGGGTTATATCTGGTAGAGGAGATAAACTTTCACTACTTCAGCCTTTTGGAGCTGTTAAAAAATTAAGTAAAGTTGAAATAAAAGAAGAGATTATAGATATGAACGATATTAGAAGTGACGGATATTCTATGAATAATCAACAACCAATGTTATAAATATAAAG